>NZ_JAIQDD010000040.1:0-61254 GCF_020036995.1 Corallococcus sp. AS-1-12
CTTCTTGCGATGTCACCCCACCTCTATGCGGCTCGTAGGACTGCTTATTCCGCGCAGACCTCCAGTCGGACAGGTTTCGAGGAACCGTGTCAGACCCGCGGTGTACACCCCGGACGTTCAAGGCCTCAGGCTGGCCGGACCTGGACCGGTGTCCCGCTGAAGGCGGCGTTGCCGCTGACGACGTCCAGCGCTTGATCATCCGTGAGGTCGTTGATGCTGGCGCCCGCGTGCGCGCTGGCGACCTGCTGGCGGATGCCAGGGCGCTGGTGTCCGTAGCCGTGCGGCAGGCTGACGACGCCGGGCATCACATCGGCTGTGACGGCGACGGGCACGGTGACCTCCCCCACTCGCGAGCGGATGGTGGCGTTGGCGCCATCCGCGAGCCCGATGCGTGAGGCATCGTCCGGATGGACCATCAGCGTGCAGCGGGGACGGCCCTTCACGAGCCCCGGCACGTTGTGCATCCACGAGTTGTTGTCGCGCAGGTGCCGCCTGCCGATGAGCAGCAGCTCGCCTTCGCGAGGTGCCGCGTCGTCCGGGAACGCGGCGCGAAGCCGGGCCACGTCCGCGACGAGCAGCTCCGGAGCCAGTTGGATGCGCTTGGAGCGGTTGCGGAGCCTGCCGGGCAGGCTGGGCTTCATCGGGCCCAGGTCGATGCCGTGCGGCGCGGCGCGCAGCTTCGCGAGCGACAGGCTGTGCTTCTTGAGTGGATGGAAGCGCGAGCCATACGGCCCCATGCGAAGGCCCAGGTCGAGGATGCGCTCCGGCCCCATGCGCTTGAGGGCCTGGTACTGGAGCGTCGCGCGAACGCTTCGTCCCTTGCGCAACGTCTCCAGCCGGTGCTGGAGCTCTAGGAGGATCTCCCAGTCCTGACGCGAGTCCGGACCAGCGGGGAACACCGGCGGCGAATACTTCGCGGTGTTGCGCACGGCGAGCACGTGGAAGACGAGGTCGTAGTGTCCCCGCTCCAGCAGGGACGCGGGCGGCAGGATGTAGTGAGCGTGACGGGTGGTCTCGTTGAGATACGGATCCACGCTCACCATGAAGTCGAGCTGCCCCAGCGCGGTGTCCAACTGCGTGCCATTGGGCGTGGACAGCACGGGGTTGCCGGCCAGGGTGATGAGCGCGCGGATGCGGCCCTCGCCAGGAGTGAGGATCTCCTCCGCGAGCGCTGCGACAGGAAGCTCACCGGAGGACTCCGGCAGGCCTCGGACCCGGCTCTTCCAGCGCCCATGGCTGCCAGGGCTGACGCCGAACGCGCGAGGCCCGCCGATGAGGTCGAAGGCCGGCAGTGTGAAGAGGGCGCCGCCTTCGCGGTCCAGGTTGCCGGTGACGATGTTGAGGACGTTGATGAGCCATTGGCAGAGCGAGCCGAACGGCTGCGTGGACACACCGACGCGCCCGTAGCAGACGGCCCCATCCGCGGCGAGGAAGTCCCGGGCGATGCCGCGAAGCACGTCCGGCGAGATGCCCGTGTGAGGCGCCGTGCGCTCCGGAGGAAAGTCGCGGACGAGCGGCAGCACGGTGTCCAACCCATCCACGAACGCCGCGAGCCGGCCCATGCGGTGCACATTTCCCTCCAGCACGACATGCAGCAGGGAGAAGAGGGCGAGCGCATCCGTACCGGGCCGGACGAAGACGTGCTGGTCCGCGATGACAGCCGTTTCGGTGCGGCGAGGGTCGATGACAACGACCTTGCCGCCGCGCTCCTGGATGGCACGCAGCCGGGCGCGCACGTCCGGCGTCGTCATCAAACTGCCATTGGACGCGAGCGGGTTCGCGCCCAGCATGAGCATGTACCGCGTGCGGTCGATGTCCGGGATGGGCACCAGCAACTGGTGGCCGAACATGAGGTGGGCCGCGAGCTGATGGGGAAGCTGGTCCACGGACGTCGCGGAGAACCGGTTGCGCGTGCGCAGCGCGCGAAGGAGCCGGGGGCCGAACATCATCGCGCCCAGGTTGTGGACGTTGGGGTTGCCCAGGTACGCGCCCACGGCGTTCGGACCGTGCTCCTTCTGGAGGGCATGGAGCCGCTGGCTGATGTCGCGGAACGCGTCCTCCCACGACACGCGCTCCCAGCCGGCGGCGGTGCGCTTCATGGGATGGCGGAGCCGGTCCGGGTCCTCGTGCAGGTCGCGCAGCGCCACGGCCTTGGGACAGATGTGGCCCCGGCTGAACGGATCCTCCGCGTCCCCCTTGATGGACGTGATGTGCCCGTCCGCCACGTCGATGCGCACGCCGCACATGGCTTCACAGAGATTGCAGGTGCGGAAATGGACGGAAGCGCTCATGGGCCATGAGCCTACGCCGGCTTCTCCCTACGTGGGGCCGCTGGGGGGCAGATCGAAATCGACTTCCACCTCGAACCTGGTTGGAAGCGGACAAGGGATGACAGCGGCTACTTCCATTCCTTCAACCAGTGATGAACGGGTCTCGGTCCAATGTGGCCTTGCGCCGTCAGGGGCCAGAGCCGGATCCAGATGGGGGCGTCCTTCATCTGCCAGATATCCTCCACATAGGAGTAGGTGAGGTCATAAGGCTCATCCCCTCCGTTCCGGTCTGCGAGCCTGCGTTGAAAGACGCGAATGCTCTCTCCGTTCACCTGGAGCTCCGTTCGAGCATCGGAGTCCGGCAGGGGGCGGAAGCGCCAACCGCTCTTGTCCGCAAGCGCTGTCACGATCTCCAGCAGGGTGCCATCCCAATCAAAGTCGTTACCTGGGAGGGGCATGTCCTGTGTCAGGTACGTCTGGACGTGGCGCACGCGCGTGGGACCTGTCGTCCAGGTATGGGTGACACTCAAGCCGTCGGGTCGGACATAGGTCGCGGATTGACCTGAACGGACCGCGACGACTCCCTCCGAGGCCTCCACCTTCCGCTGCCCCATATCGAGCAGTTGGATGCGCAGTGAGGGCCACCGCGCATCGTTGTAGTGCTCCTCCAGGAAGAAGACCCCGCCCGCGAACAGGACGCGGGGATCCTTCGCGCGGATGCATCCACGCCCGGAGCGCGGTGGCTCCATCTGGTACGCAAAGTCCTCGCATTCGAACGTCTTTCCGTTCACCTGGAGCTTCATGGGCGTGGAGGTCACCGACCTGTGGATCCGCTCCGGGCCCACGAAACGCTCTTCATC
The DNA here is from genome assembly GCF_020036995.1 of Corallococcus sp. AS-1-12. NCBI lineage: Bacteria > Pseudomonadati > Myxococcota > Myxococcia > Myxococcales > Myxococcaceae > Corallococcus > Corallococcus sp. AS-1-12. The sequence goes on from NZ_JAIQDD010000040.1 coordinate 3,131, forward strand.
CGTGGCGAACCGCGTATGGAATGGAGGATGGGAGGGTCCTGTCGGAAGCGGCTGGAGCTGCATGACGAAGATCAGCGGCCGGTCGTACAGCCCCTTCAGCAACTCCTCGGGGCGGGCCTCGCGCCGCATCCGCACCTCGACCCAACGCTCGGTCTGGGTTTCGCGCAGCACCGTGAAGGTCGCTCGCAGGTCGGTCAGATACGGCGTGTCGATGCGGTACTCGACGAACGTCCCCGGAGGCAGGGACGTGGGCATGGGCTCCACGGTGCAGGAGGTGCAGCGGCGGCCCACCCCCTCATAGTTCGCCCCCGCGCAGCCCGTCAGCACCACGACGCCCCACGCCAGAAGCGCCCGAAACCCACGTGCCAGGTCCATCCCGCCATTCTGCCCTGGTTGGAGGCCGCCTCCCGGGCTAAACCCGCCTCCCGGGTTTCATGACGTCCCGCGCCATCCGCGCTGTCCGCCCGACGGCCGGGGAGTCACTTGAACCCCCAACAGCCTTGCCTTGGGCCTCCGGTTGCCGTCCAATGGTGCACAAACCAATGATCGCCGCCGGTGGCGGTTTTCCAGAGCATGCACACCGTTGCGATCACCGGATTTGGGAAGAGGGTGAAGGGGAAGGCGATGACGGGGACGGCGTGGACAAAGGGGGCGCGAGGGGTCGCGCTGGGGATGCTCCTGCTGGTGGGCGCTGCGGCCCACGCGGGACAGGCGGGCGGGGTCAACATGCCGGATTCCCTCCAGGTGGAGGGCAAGACGCTGGCGCTCACCCACATGGAGCTGAAGAAGAAGCTCTTCTTCAACGTGTACGTGTGGAGCCTCTACATGGAGGAGGAGCCCACCTGCTTCAAGGAGGCCGTGGCCTCCAACAGCCTGAAACGGCTGCACTTCCGGTTTCTGCGCACCATCACCAAGGACCAGCTCGTGGGCAGCTTCCGCGAGGGCCTGCGCCAGAACCCGGCCATGCGCCAGGACGCCCTCAGCCAGTCCCTGGAGAAGCTCCTGTCGTCCCTCCATGACGTGCGCAAGGGCGACGACCTCGTCCTCACCTACCTGCCCGGCTCCGGCCTCCACGTCTCCGGCGGCGCGTCCGGCGGCGTCCACATCCCCGGCAAGTCCTTCGCCGACGCCCTCTTCAGCTCCTGGCTGGACACCCACCCCATCTTCCCCAAGTAGGCTGGCCGCTCGTCCAGCCGGGAAGTTGGGCCTCAAATTGGATGCGCGTTTCTCCTAGGCTGCGGGCCCGAGAGCGGTACTCTCGGACCCACCAACATCCTTGTCAGGAGGAATCGCACCTATGCGGACACGTCTGGTTCTGGCTGCCCTCGTTGCCCTCTCCACGGGTTGCGTCTCGCAGGGGAAGTTCAATGAGAAGGCCCTGGAGGCGGAGGGGCTGACGAAGAACCTCACGGACGAGAAGGCGGCCCGCGCGGCGGCCGAGGCGAAGGTGAAGGAGCTGGAGGAGAAGCAGGCCGCGCTGGAGCAGGAGAAGGCCGCGCTGCAGACGCGCCTGGACGCCTCCGAGAACCGCCTCACCACCGCCGCGGCCGAGCGCCGCGCCCTGGAGGACAAGAACGCGCAGTTGGCCGCGCTCAACGACGAGCTGGGGCGCAACGCCAAGAAGCTCGCGCAGGCGAAGGAGGAGCTGGAGAAGAAGAGCGCCGAGTACGAGAACCTGGCCCAGTCCCTCAAGCAGGAGATCTCCGACGGCAAGATTGAACTGTCGGAGATGAAGGGCCGGATGACCGTGCAGCTCAAGGACAAGATCCTCTTCGCGTCCGGCTCCGCGCGTGTGGGCAAGGAAGGTCAGGAAGCGCTCGTGAAGATCGCCGACGCGCTCAAGACGGTGAAGGGCCGCATCGTGCGCGTGGAGGGCCACACGGACGACGTGCCCACCGGTGGCGGACAGTTCCCCACCAACTGGGAGCTGAGCCTGGCGCGCGCGATGGCGGTGGTGCGCTCGCTCCAGGACTCCGGCGTGGACCCGACCATGCTGTCCGCGGCGGGCTACGGGCAGTACCAGCCGCTCGTTCCCAACGACACGCCGGAGCACAAGAGCCAGAACCGGCGCATCGAAATCGTGCTCGCGCCCAGCCTCGGGGGGCGCTAGGAGGGTGCGCGGGAGACCCGCGCACCCTTCATGAGAACGCTCCTCTGCGTCGTCTGTTTGCTGCTTGCGACCGGAGCCGTGGCACAGGCTCCGGACGCAGGAACCCCCGCCAGCGACGCTGGCGCTCCCACGGGCGTGCTGACGAAGCCGCCCGCCCTCCTGCGTCAGGTCGAAGCGACCTACCCGCCGGAGGCCGCCGCCCAGCAGTTGGAGGGCACGGTGGTGATGTTCATCGACATCTCGGAGACGGGCGCCGTCACGAATGTCGAAATCACCCAGCCCGCGGGCCACGGCTTCGACGAGGCCGCCACCGAAGCGGTGAAGCAGTTCCAGTTCGAGCCCGCGGAGGTGGACCACGTCCCCGCGCCGGTGCGCATCCAGTACGCCTACCAGTTCGTCTTCCGGGCGCCCGAAGCGCCGCCCGAGGCCGCCACGGACGGCGGCGTCCAGGAGCCGCAGGGGCCGGTGAACTTCAGCGGCCAGGCGCTGGAGCGCGGCACGCGCAAGCCCCTGGTGGGCGCGGAGGTGGTGCTCACGGAGCTGGACCGCTCCACCGTCACGGACGCCGAGGGGCGCTTCTCCTTCCGGGGCGTCCCCGTGGGCACGCACCCGGTCGTGGTGGTGATGGGCAACTACGACCGCTTCAAGACGCAGGAGACGATTGAAGAGGGCAAGGAGACGCGGGCCACGTACTACGTGCAGAAGCGCATCTTCAGCCAATACGAGACGGTGGTCCGCAGCGACCGCGAGCGCAAGGAGGTGACGCGCACGACCATCACCGTGGCGGAGGTGCAGCGCGTGCCGGGCACGCAGGGTGACACGCTCAAGGTGGTGCAGAACCTGCCGGGCGTGGCGCGGCCCGCGTTCAACGGCGGCGCGCTGGTCATCCGCGGCACCAGCCCGCAGGAGTCCGGCGTCTTCCTGGACGGCCTGCGCATTCCCATCCTGTACCACTTCGGCGGCCTCACCTCCGTGTACAACTCGGACCTGCTGGAGGCGGTGGACTACCTGCCCGGCAACTTCTCCGCGTACTACGGCGACATCACCGGCGGCGTCATCAACGTGCGCAGCCGCGAGCCCCGCACGGACCGGCTCCACGCCACGGTGGGCATCAGCCTGATTGAGTCCAACGCGGTGGTGGAGGGCCCCATCACGGACACGCTGAGCTTCGCGATTGGCGGCCGGCGCTCGTACATCGACCTGGTGCTCAAGGCGGTGCCGTTCGACGACGACAGCCTCCAGGTGGCGCCGCGCTACTACGACGCGCAGGCGAAGCTGGTGTGGAAGCCGTCGAGCCGCCACACCTTCACGCTGCAGGGCCTGACGTCTCGCGACCGGCTGGCGTTGCTGCTGGACCAGCCGGCGGACGGCGACCCGTCCGTCAACGGCAGCCTGGACGTGACCACGGGCTTCAACCAACTGCGCCTGCGCCACCAGTTCCGCGAGGGCCGGCTGACGCTCGACACGCACGGGTTGATTGGCAACACGATTCTGGACTTCCAGATTGGCGAGCGCGGGCTGCGCATCGCGTCCACGGACCTGTATCTGCGGCCCACGGTGGAGTTCGCGTTCAACGACAGCGTGACGCTGGCGGGCGGCCTGGACGTGGTGGCGAACCTGGCGAACGTGAGGGCCAGCATCCAGCAGCCGCCGCGCGAGGGCGAGCCGCCGTCGCCGCTGGTGACGGAGGACCTCATCAACATCGACGGGAAGTTCACCCAGTACTACCCGTCCGCCTGGGCGGAGGTGCGGTGGCGGCCCATCAAGGACCTGCTGGTGGTGCCGGGCGTGCGCACGGAGAGCTACCTCTTCACGGACCAGCAGGAGGTGAAGCGCACGGTGAACCCGCGGCTCGCGGTGCGCTACGCGCTCACGGAGACGCTGACGCTGAAGGGCGGCGCGGGCGTCTACCACAGCCCGCCGGTGCAGGATGAGCCGTCGACGGGGTTCGGCAACCCGGACCTGGGGGCGAAGCGGTCGCTCCAGTACAGCGTGGGCGCGGAGTGGCAGGCGCGGCCGGAGTGGTTCGTGGGCAGCGAGGTCTTCTACAACGACCTGGACGACCTCATCGTGCGCTCGAACGCGCGCATCGTGCGGGACGGCGAGTCCGTGCCGGAGAACCTGAAGAACGGCGGCGTGGGGCGCATCTACGGCTTCGAGCTGCTGGTGCGCCGGGCGCTGACGGACCGGCTGTTCGGCTGGATTTCGTACACGCTGTCCCGCAGCGAGCGGCGGGACGCGCCGGGGGCGCGCTGGCGCAAGTTCGACAATGACCAGACGCACGTGCTGACGGCCATCGCCAGCTACAAGCTGCCGAAGGGCTGGGAGGTGGGCGCGCGGTTCCGCTTCGCGTCCGGCAACCCGACGACGCCGGTGCTGGGCGCCAAACGCGACGACACGACGGACGTGTTCATCCCGTACTACGGGCTGGTCAACTCCCAGCGGCTGCCGTCGTTCAACCAGTTGGACATCCGCGTGGACAAGAACCTGGTGTTCGACACGTGGAACCTGGACCTCTACCTGGACCTGACGAACGCTTACAACAACCAGTCGGTCGAGGGCGTGGCCTACAACTACAACTATTCCAAGCGCGAGTACTTCAAGGGCCTGCCCATCCTGCCCGTGCTCGGCTTGAAGGGAGCCTTCTGACGCCATGCGCACTCCCGTCCTGCTGTCTGTGATTGCCTTGCTGGGGTCGAGCGCGTGCAGCGGCCCCGACTTCGACGCCCAGAGTGAGATTCGCAGCGTGCGCGTGCTCGGCATCAAGGCGGAGCCGCCGGAGCTGGCGCTGGAGCCGAACGCCACCACGCTGCCGCCGCCGGTGACGTTCAGCGCGCTGGCGGTGACGCCGGACGCGCGTCCGGTGACGGTGACGTACGCGCTGTGCCGCCCGGACGTGAACCCCTACGGGGACGTGGCGTGTCCGGGGGACAGCGGGGTGGCGCTGAGCAACGGCGTGCTGTCGTTGAGCGACCCGGCGGTGCAGGCGCTGCTCATCGAATCGTTCCAGGCGGCCACCGGCGGCACGGGCGGAGGGCAGGGGGGAACGTTCGACTTCAACGACCCGGCGGTCCAGCAGGTGTTGCAGACGGGGCTGCCGCTGTTCGTGGGCTACGAGGCGACGGACGGCAGCGGGACGCCGGAGGGCGTGGAGCGGGGCGTGCGGCGCATCACGCTGCGTTCAACGGCCACGCCCAACCAGAACCCGGTGATGCAGGACGTGCTGTGGAACGACGCGCCGCTCTCCGGGCCGCTGCCGCTGGGCACGGAGGTGACGTTCACGCCGGTGCTGGGGGCGGGCAGCGAGGAGACCTACTCCACGGCGGACGGGCCGAGGACGGAGCAGGTCTTCTTCAGTTGGTTCGCGACGGGCGAGGGCGAGGTGGGGTCGTTCCGTTCGCTGGAGCCGGTGGACGGCAAGCCCGGCGACCCGACGACGACGTACACGACGGCCAAGACGCCCGAGCGCATCACGGTCTGGGTGGTGGCCCGGGACGGCCGCGGCGGCACGGACTGGACGACGCGCACGGTGGACGTGGGGCCCTGAGCGCCGTCCGGGCCGCCTGGGCTGGCGTCACCCCGTCAGCCACGCGGACGCGCGGCCCAGGCCCTCCGCCACGGAGGTGAACGCGTCCGCCGTGCGCACCCGGTCCTCTCCGAAGCGCTTCACGTACAGCTCCCGCACCGCCGGAATCTGCGACGAGCCGCCCGTCAGGAAGACCGCGTCGATGTCCCGGGCTTCCGGGTGCTTCGCCAGCAGCCCCTCCGTGCACTGCGACAGCTCATCCAACAGCGTGCGGCTGGCCGCCTCGAACTCCGGGCGCGTCATCGGCTCGTGCAGGTGGATGCGCGCGTCCTCGAAGTCGATGGTCGCCACGTCCTCGCTCGACAGCTTCACCTTCGCCGCTTCAATCGCCCGGAACAGCCGGTAGCCCAGGTTGTCCATCACCAGGTCGTAGAGCGCCTGGATCTCCGCCGGGTGGTCGCTTGTGTCGAGCATCACCTCCAGCAGCTCCTGCGTGGACTTCTCCCGGATGAAGGACATCTCGTGCCAGTTGAGCAGCTTCGCCAGCACGTGCTGCGGGATGGGCAGCCGCTTGTGGCTGAAGCCCTTCACCTTGTACGTGGACCCCGCCCCGAAGCGCGGCAGCAGCTTGTGCCGCATGATCTCCGCGTCGAACCGGTCACCACCGATGCGCACGCCCGTGGACCCCACCACGTCCGGCTTGCGGTCCAGGTTCCCCCGGCGTGACGGCCCCAGCCGCATCAACGTCAGGTCCGTCGTGCCGGCGCCGAAGTCCGCCACCAGCACCAGCTCGTCCTTCTCAAGCCGCGCCTCGTACGCGAGCGCCGCCGCGATGGGCTCAATCAGGAACTGCACGTGCGTGAAGCCCGCCAGCTCCGCCGCCTTGCGCAGCCGCTTCTCCGCCAGTGCGTCCGCCTCCGCGTCCGGGGTGAAGACCGCGGGCCGGCCCAGCACCACCGCGTCCGGCGGCTCGCCCAGGTGCGCCCCGGCCGCCTCGCGCACGCGGCGCAGCAGGATGGCCACCAGGTCCTCGATGGTGAACGTGCGCCCCTTCACCTGCGTGGCCCGGAAGGACGAGCTGTGCAGGAAGGACTTCACGGACTGGATGAACCGGCCGTTGTTGTCCTCCAGGTAGCGCTGGATGGCGTCCGCGCCCGTGAAGACCTCCCGCTCCTCCTCCGCGAAGAAGAGCACGGAGCGGAACAGCCGGGGCTCCGCGGTGTGGGGCTGCAGCGGCAACACGGTGCCGTCCGGCAGTGCCAGGGCGGTGTTGCTGGTTCCGAAGTCGAGTCCGCAGGCGCGCATGGGGGGGCGCCCCTTATCGCCATTCCTCCGGACGCGGTAGCCCCAAAGTGCTCCCCCGCCGTGGGGCGTGCGGCCAGGCGGGCGCCCGCCGCGGCATGGCTTGGCGCCTCACGGGCCACCGCCATCTTTGCCCTGTCATCCCTTTGACAGGAGAACCGCATGAAATCGCGCGCAGCATGGCTGGGTGCCGGAGTCGCCGCACTGGTGGTGGGCACCACCGCCTGCCAGGACGGAGACCGCTCCCGCCAGGACTCCGAGGCGAAGGACACCCCCGGACAGCGGGTGGAGCAGGCCCAGCTCCAGTCGGAGAAGGCCTTCGACGACGCACGTGACGCGCAGAAGGAGGCGTCCAGCCAGCAGCGCGAGGCCGCCCGCGCCCAGGAGGACGTGCAGCGCAAGCAGCAGGAGCTCCAGGAGGCCCAGGCCAAGGCCCAGAAGGAGGCCCAGGAGGCCCAGGCCAGCCAGCAGCAGGCGCAGGCGCGCACCCAGCAGGCCCAGTCCGTGGCCCAGCAGGCCCAGGCCAGCGCGCTGGCCGCCCAGCGCCAGGCGCAGCAGAACTTCGCCACCCAGCAGCAGCAGGCCTCCAACGAGAGCGCCGCCGCCAACCAGCGCCTCGCGGATGAGAGCGCCCAGCAGCAGCAGGCCGCGAACCAGAACACCGCCACGCAGCAGGCGGCCATCGCCCGGAACTCGCAGGCCCCCACCGCGCAGGCCCCTCGGCAGGAGCAGCAGATCTCCGGTGACGTGCTCAGCGCGAGCGCCCAGGAGGTGCTGGTGAGCCAGCGCGGCGAGCCCCAGTTGCGCCTGAAGGTGGGCCCCGGCACGCAGGTGCAGGTGGACGGCCGGGCCGCGAGCGCCGCGGACATCCAGGAGGGCGCGCAGGTCCGCGCCTCCTACCGCACGGACGCGAGCAGCGGCGAGCCGCAGGCCCTGCGCATCGACGCGACGTCCCGCGCGCAGCCGGCCGCGCCCGCACCGGCGGAGAGCGGCGAGTCCTCGCCCGGTGTGCCCCGGTAGGCGGGACTCCGGACATGCCACGGCCCCGTGCCTTCGCGCTTCCCAACGCGAGGGTCCGGGGCCGTGCCGTGTCGCAGCCTTTTGACGGACTGCCGCGGGACTACGCGGCCAGCTCGGCCTGGTCCAGGCCGGCCTCGGCCATCAGGTTGGCCAGCTCCGCCTTCAGCTTGTCCTTGGCGCGGATCTCCAACTGGCGGGCGCGCTCGCGGGAGAAGCCGAAGTGCTCGCCCAGCTCGCTCAGGGTCATCTCCGTGTCGCTCATCACGCGCTGCTCGATGATGAAGCGCTCGCGCGGGTCTAGGCGCATCAGCGCGCGCTGCACCAGGTTGCGGGTGAGGCCCGCCTGCTGCCGGTCGGCGACCTCGTCCGCGTGCGAGGCGGACTCCGACTCCACGAAGTCCAGGTGCGTGGCGTCGCCGTCCTCGCCCACCGGCGCGTCCAGGGACAGGTCCCGGCCGCCCATGCGCTGCTCCATCTCACGCACTTCCGTGGGCTTCACGTTCAGCTTCTTGGCGATTTCATCCGCGTTGACGATGTGGCCGTCGCCGGCGCCCAGCTTCTCCAGCTCGCGGCGCGTGCGGGCCAGGCTGAAGAACAGCCGGCGCTGCGCCTGCGTGGTGCCCAGCTTCACCAGGCTCCAGTTGCGCAGCACGTAGTTCTGGATGTACGCGCGGATCCACCACACCGCGTAGGAGATGAGGCGGATGCCCTTCTCCGGGTCGAACTTCTGCACCGCCTTCATCAGGCCGATGTTCGCCTCCTGGATGAGGTCGGACATCTTCAGGCCGTAGGAGCGGTACTCGTAGGCGACCTTCACCACGAAGCGCAGGTTGCTCGTCACCAGCCGGTGGCCCGCGGACAGGTCGCCCGCGCGGAAGGCGCGCGACAGCGTCTGCTCATCCTGCGGGTTCAGCAGCGGGTACTGGTTGATCTCCGAGAGGTACGTGGAGAGCGAGTCAGCGGAAGAGAAGGAGTTGGAAGCCTGCATGGGGGTCTCTCTCGGGGAAGAGGGCGGTGTGCGTGACCGCCGTTTGCTGCGACGGGGAGACCTTTAGCAACGCACGGGCCAATGCCAGCCGACGGGCAACCTCAATGATTCCAGGGTGTTGCGCGAAACAGCTTCAATGCTTAGGGCGGAACCCGGCAGTTTTTACAGCGCCGGGTTTCGACACTTCTTCCGGATGCCTCGCAGGGAGGGTTGCCAACCCTGCGACCCGGACACAGGGCGGATCACATCCCCCAGGGCTGTGGGCCCGCCCCGGCCTCCCTGCCTGGAGAGCAGGGAGGCGGGGGTGCGGAGGTGAAGGCCGCGTCAGGGGGCCACGGGCTCGGAGACGTAGCCCACGTCCACGGTGACGATGGCGGGCAGGCAGCCGAAGCTCGCCCCCTGCGCCACCTGGGCCTTCCAGCAGAGCTGCTGCCCGGGCGTCCCGGAGACGTCCACGGTGGTCCCGGCCGCGCCCGGCGGCAGCGACAGGGGATGCCAGGTGGGCGTGGGGTTGGGGACGCACGTGCCCGCGCCGCACAGGCCGCAGTCGGTGGCCACCGCGTAGGTGACGCCGGCCGTGGCGTCGCAGCCCGTCCCCAGCACGTCGCGCTTGGTGAAGGACACCTGGGCAATCCGGCAGCTCGCGTCGTCCTGGCTGAGCACGCGCGAGCGCACGCGGCCCTCCTGGGTGCCGCGCAGCAGGAAGACGACGTCATTGAAGTCCCGGTCGCCGCCGCCCGGCATGTCCTCGAAGCCCAAGCAGGTGCGGCATGTTGCCGTTGCCGGACGGGAGGACCCCGGCGGAGACCCTGGGCAGGACGACGTTGTGGTAGGCGGGCTGCTGCAGGCGCGTGAGGGTGTCCGCGCTCAGCCACCCGCACAGCCGCTGCGTGGAGTTGAGCACGGGGCAGGAGTTCATCTGGGGCAGGTCCGGGTTGCACAGGTCGCTGTACGCGCAGCCGATGTTCCGCTGCGCCACGGGCACCTGGCCCCTGGGGTCCTGGTCCAGGTTCCACTTCGCCTTGGAGAAGAACACCTGGATGGGGGACTTCAGGTGCAGGGTGCACTGCCCGTTGGAGGCCTTGCGCAGGCACGGGTAGACCCAGTCCTGGTCCAGGTCGTGGCGGGACTCGTACTGGGTCACCAGGAAGAAGACGAGCTCCTTCCCGGCGGGGACGACGCCCAGGTCCACGATGCGGTCGTTGGGGGTGATGCCCGGATCCGGGTTGACGGCCCTGAGGATGCCGTTCGTGTCGTACCGGGAGACGTCGTAGTCGGGGATGCCATCCTCCAGCGGCTGGATGTCCGGGACGACGCCCAACTGGTTGAAGGTCGTCGGGTCGTCGTCGTCGTCGGCCAGGAGGAACAGCAGGTGTCCCAGGCCCCGTTGGTTGTTGGAGGCGTGGGCGGGCTCCAGCAGGTTGGGGACGCGCGGATGGAGGCACAGGTCGCGTTGAGCGCCAGCTCGGGCTGGGGCAGCGTGACGCCTTGGGAGATGAAGGTCCGGGGCGCGCAGCGGCGGGCCGCCCCGATGTACGGGCGGGCCTGGGCGCCGGAGGGCGGCGCCAGGTTGTAGAGGTCCTCGTGCAGGTCCGCGATGCCGTTGCCATTGGCATCCACCAGCGTGTCATCCGATGAGTCCGGCGTGCCTTGCGTGTTCACGTAACCGCGCGCCACCAGGTCGTCGTAGAACACATAGCCGAGCGCGTGGCTGGCGCCCGCGGACTCGTGCACGAACGCCACCGACAGGCGCTGCTCATTGGGGAACTGGATGCGCTCGCTGGTCAGCGGTCCCTGGTAGACGTTCAGGCTCAGCGCCCCGCCGGGCTTGAACACCATGTTGGTGAGCTCGTCGAAGCCCGACGGCGTGAAGTCCGGCTGCCGGTCGACGTCCAGCGACTGCGTGAAGTCGAAGTCGAACAGCGCCTCCGTGGACAGGCCGTAGCCGTTGGTCACGGTGGCCCTCACCTGGGGCGGGCCGTCCACCAGGGCCGGAAGCGGGAAGCGTTTCAGGTGCAAGGACAGACCCCCTCGGGATGGAACAGCCCCGAGGGTCTACCAGAAATGCCTGACAGGATGATTGTGTTCGGGTGCGTCAGGTCAATGCCTTGCGCAGCCGCTTGGGAATGGCCTCCGCGTGCCAGCGCTGCACCTCGCGGGCGATTTGAGCGGACCGCTCCGCGCGCTCGTCGCGGGCCTGGGGCAGCAGCTTTCGCGCGGCCTTGCGCTGGCCGGGCGGGGCCTCGGCGGCGGCGCGCTCGAAGAGCTCCAGGCGCACGTCCGCGTCGTGCAGCTCGCCCAGGCCGTCCTGGAGCGGCACCAGGACCTCCAGGAGCGCGCTCACGGTGCGGCGGAAGGCGGGCTGGAAGATCTCCAGCTCGTAGCGCAGCTTCTTCAGGTCCTTGCGCAGGGCGTGCGCGGAGGCGGCGTCCGGCGCGTCCGCGTAGCGCTCCAGGCGCTTCTCCACGCGGCGCAGGCGCTGGCGCAGGTGGCTGCGCACGCCCTTGCCGGCGAAGCGGTGGGGGTCCTCCAGCGTGTCCAGCCTCTTCAGGAGGCGCGGCACGGTGCGGTCCGTCCAGCGCTCCAGCTCCGCGCGCAGCTTCTTCTCCTTGGACTTCAGTCCGGACAGGTGGGACTCGCGCAGGCCGGCCAGCGCCTTGCCCGCGTCCTTCTTGCCCTTCGCGGCGGTGTCCAGCCACTGGTCCTGGACGTGCAAATCCCTCACGTCGCCCAGCGCGTCCTGGAGGCGCTTCACGTCCGCCTCCAGCCGGGTGAGCTTGCCGGTGGCCTGGAACACCTGGAGCGCGGCGCGCAGGCGGCGGGTGGCCACGCGCATGTCGTGCACGCCGTCCTCGTCCAGCTCCCCGTCCAGTTGGCTCTCCGGGTGGCGCACGTCCGCGAGCCGGCCGGCGAGGATGCGGCGGGCGGCGTCGCCCAGCGCGGTGTCGGGGCCCAGGCCCCGGATGGGAGTGGGAGGGGGCATCGCGGGTCAGTCCTCCTTCAAGGCGTATTGCTGGACCATGCGCTCGGCGGCGTCCGGGCCTTCCCAGCCGAGGATGCGCGCGTCCTTGTCCGCGAAGTGCACCACCGCGAGGAAGAAGTGCTCCAGCTCCTCGCGCTCGCGCCGGGACAGGTCCTGGTAGGAATTGAGGTGGTCCGAGCGCAGGGCGTTCACCGGGACGAGCAGCAGGCGGTCATTGCGCTCGCGCTCGCCGTTGGTCGCGCCCCGAGGCTTCTGGTCCACCAGGAGCACGCCCAGTGCCCGGCAGGGCAGCACCACGCCGGGCCAGGTGGGCACGTCCCAGTACACCAGCGCGTCCAGCGGGTCTCCGTCCGGGCCCTGGGTGCTGGGGATGAAGCCCCAGTCGAAGGGGTAGCGGAAGCCTCGCGTCAGCGGCCGGGACAGCGTGAAGGCCTGGAGCTTCGGGTCGTATTTCAACTTCACCGTCGAACCGCGGGGCGACTCGACGACGACGTGCAACGCATCCTGTTCGCCGCGCAGGGGCAGGCGGGTGAAGTCGGTGGCCATGGACCCTCAGGCTGGGGTCGCCCTTCCGCCTCCGGCAAGTGCCCCCGTGCCGGGAGTTTCACTCGCCAACCCTGGCTCAGTGCAGGGGCGGGCCCGGGGTCAGCTCCGGCTGACGGCGCGCCACCAGCTTGCGCGTGGCGCGGGCCGCGGCCAGTCCCCCCAACGTGTACCAGGCCACCGTGAGCAGAGACGTGGACGGGCGGGCCTGGGATGGCTTGCGGCCCAATCCCAGCTTCGGAGGCATCACCACCGCGCCCAGGCCGGCGAGCAGGCCCAGCATCGCGCCGCGCAGGTACGGCCGCCTGGGGCGCCCCAGGGCCACGAGCGAGAAGAACAGCCCGTTGGACAGCAGGTCGCCCACCAGGGTCTGGCGATGCAGCCGGCGCCCCTTCGCGGGCTCGCCGCCGAAGAAACGGATGCCCTTCTCCAGCGAGCGCATGCCCAGCACGTCCATGCGCGGCGGGTGCTTCAACACGCGCCGGGCGCTCTCGTGGACCAGCGTGAGCGCGGCGGCGCCATGGAGGCCAGGACCCAGGGCGCGGAACACGATGCGGGGCGGAGCAGGAGGTTCAATCATGCCTCCCAAGCTAGGCACCGCGCGCCCGGGACTCCCGCCCCCGTGCGCCCGCCCGCCTGCCCGGCATGCCGGCGCGTCAGGAGCTGCAGCTCACCACCAGGTGCCGGCCCCACGTGGGCGGCGAGGCCGCGTAGGCCTCCTGGCCGGGGTGCTCGTCGAAGGGCGCGGACACCAGCGCGAGCACGCGGTCCACCTCCGCGAAGTCCCCCTCCTGAGCCCGGGCGATGGCCTGCTGCGCTACCCAGTTGCGCAGGACGTACTTCGGGTTCACGCGGTCCAGGCTCGCGTGGCGCTCGGCGTCCACGCTCCCCTCCGCCTCCAGCCGCGCGCGGTAGCGCTCCGCCCACCCGTCGAAGCCCTCCGGCGGCAGGAAGGGGTCGCGGAGCGCGTCGTTGCGCGCCCCGGGGCGCGAGTCGAACCGGTTCAGCGCGCGGAAGAAGCGCGTGTAGTCCACGTGCGAGCCGGCCATCAGCGCGAACAGGTCCTCCAGCAGCGAGCGGTCCTCGTCGCGGGCCTCCCTCAGGCCCAGCTTCTCGCGCATGTGCGTGAGGAAGTGCCGCGCGAACGTGGGCTGGAAGAGGGTCAGCGTGGCGCGCGCCTCGTCCTCGGTGATGAGCGTGAGCAGCGCCTCTCCCAGGCAGGCCAGGTTCCACAGCGCCACGCGCGGCTGCTGGTCGAACGCGTAGCGGCCCTGGTGGTCGGAGTGGTTGCAGACGAAGCCGGGGTCGAAGTCGTCCAGGAAGCCATAGGGGCCGTAGTCCAGCGTGAGCCCCAGGATGGACATGTTGTCCGTGTTCATCACGCCGTGCGCGAAGCCCACCGCCTGCCAGCGCGCGACGAGCCGAGCGGTGCGCTCCACCACCTCCGCGAAGAAGCGCGCGTGGCGGCCCTCCTGGCCCGCCAGGTGCGGGAAGTGCGCGGCGATGACGTGGTCCGCGAGCGTGGCCACGTGGCCGGGCTGCTCGGTGTGGTGGAAGAACTCGAAGGTGCCGAAGCGCACGTGCGACGGGGCCAGGCGCACCAGCATGGCGCCGGTCTCCACGTCCTCGCGGTACACCGGCGTGCGGCTGCCCAGGATGCACAGGGCCCGCGTGGTGGGGATGCCCAGCGCGTGCAGGGCCTCTCCGGCCAGGTACTCGCGCACGGTGGAGCGCAGCACCGCGCGCCCGTCACCGCCTCGCGAGAAGGGCGTGGGCCCGCCGCCCTTCAGGTGCAGGTCCCACCTGCCTCCGTCCGGGCCTCTCGCCTCGCCCAGGAGCAGCGCGCGGCCGTCCCCCAGGCGCGGCACGTACACGCCGAACTGGTGCCCCGCGTACACCATGGCCAGGGGCTCCATGCCGGGCAGCGGCGTGGCCCCGCCGAACACGCGCGCGAACTCCGGGCGCGCGGCCTCCTCCGCGTCCAATCCCAACAGCCGCAGGGCCGCCGGGTTCACGCTCACCACGTGCGCGTCCGGGAAGGGCGCGGGGGCCACCCGGGCGGCGAACCCGGGCGGCAGGCGGGCATAGCTGTTGTCGAAGACGAGCTGTTCGAGCGATGCCATGGATGGACACAACAGACGTCAGGGGATGTGCATGCCCCGCTGGACCGCGGGACGGCTGCCCACGCGGTGCAGGTACTGGAGGATGTGGGGCGTGTTGCTGAAGAGCTCCGGGAAGTAATCCCGCGCGCCCTTCAGCCACGGGTACGTGGCGATGTCCGCGATGGAGTACGTGGTGGCCAGGTAGTCCCGCGACGACAGTTGCTGCTCCACCACGCCCAGGATGCGCTTCGCCTCCGTCTGGAAGCGGTCGATGGCGTAGGGGACCTTCGTGGAGGCGAAGTGCCCGAAGTGGTTGAGCTGGCCGAGCATGGGGCCCAGGCCGCTCATCTGGAACATCAGCCACTGCGTCACCTCCGCCTTGCCGCGCGGATCCGTGGGCATCAGCCGCCCCGTCTTCTCCGCCAGGTAGAGCAGGATGGCGCCGGACTCGAAGAGGGTCAGCGGGCCCCCCTGCGCGTCGTGGTCCACGATGGCCGGAATCTTGTTGTTGGGGTTGATGGCCAGGTACTCGGGCTTGAACTGCTCCCCCTTGGTGATGTCCACCGAGTGCGTCTTGTAGGGGAGGCCCAGCTCCTCCAGGGCGATGGACACCTTGCGGCCGTTGGGGGTCTTGAACGTGTACAGGTCGATCATGCCTTCACTCCCGTGAGCTGCTCGCTCACCTGCCAGAGCCGCTCCGCGAGCGCGTCGTTCCGGGCGGCGGACGACGGCTTCGCCTTGCGGCATTTGATGAAGTACTCGCCGCTGACGCCCGCCACCTCCGGCGACGACGCCAGGTAGATGGACGTCCTCGCGCCCTTCTCCGGGGAGAGCATGAAGGGCCCGGCCAGCTTGACGAGGTGCTTGAAGACGCCCTGGCTGTTGTGCCCGAAGCCCGTGGCCACCACGCCGGGGTGCAGCGCGTTCGCCGTGACCTGCGTGCCGGCCAGCCGCTTCGTCAGCCCGCGCGAGAAGAGGATGTTGCTGAGCTTGGCGTTGCCGTAGACGCGGATGCCGTCGTAGCGGCGCCGCTCCGTCTGCGGGTCGTCCAGGAAGTCCGGGTACGCCAGCCGGTGGCCTTCCGAGGACACGTTGATGATGCGCGCCGGTCCGCTCGCCACCAGCAGGTCGCGCAGCAGGTGGGTGAGGAGGAAGTGGGACAGGTGGTTGGTGGCGAACGTGGCCTCGTAGCCGTCCACCGTCACCTGGCGCCGGTCGATGATGAGGCCCGCGTTGTTGATGAGCACGTCCAGCCGCGAGTGCCGGGCGCGGAACGCCTCCGCCAGGTCGCGCACGGACTGGAGCGAGGACAGGTCCGCGAGCAGCGACTCCACCGGGGCTCCGGGGGCGGCCTCGCGCACCGCGGCGACCGTGGCCGCCGTGCGGGCCTCATCCCTTCCGGACAGCACCAGCGTGGCGCCCCGCCGCGCCAGCGCCTTCGCGGTCTCCTGGCCGATGCCACCGGTGGCCCCGGTGATGAGGCACACCTTGCCGTCGAGACGGTCTTCGGAAAGCCCTGCCGCCATGGGACGCGTCCTCCTGGAATCCGGGGACGCGTTCTATACGCTCCCCGCCCTCCCCGCGCAGGAGAACCCGCCAGGGAGGGGGGGACGGACGTCAGGTGGTGGCCTGGCTGATGTCCTCGGCCTGACGGCCCCGGCGGCTGCCGCCCTTGGGGGGCATGGAGACCCCCGCGCGCGCGTCGCCGTTGAGGTGGCTCTCCAGGAACCAGAGGTCCTCCTCGGTCTCGCCCAGGGTCTGGGTGAGGAGGTCCGCGGTGACGGGGTCGTTCACGTCATCCGACTTGTTGATGCCGTCGCGGACGCTGGCGGCGTAGCGGCCCACGCGCTCCACGAGCGCGCGGATGTGGGCCTCGCCGTCCACGGCCTGCAGGTCGTACTCGGGCAGTTGGCTGTTGTTGGTGGCCAGGCGGATGGTGCCCTGGGCGTAGCCGCCCAGCGCGCCCGCGCGCTCGGCGTACGAGTCCGCGTGCTTGCGCGCGTGCTTGGCCACTTCGTCGAAGAGCAGGTGGCGGCTGTAGAAGTGCGTGCCCCGGATGTTCCAGTGGGCCTGCTTCACCTGCCAGTGCAGGTCGATGGCGTTGGCGAGCAGCGTGTTGAGCATGTCGATGAGCTCTTCGCGCGCGTCCTGGGGAAGGTTCACGTGGCTGGTCGTGTACATGGTCCTGCTCCCTCGTGGGTGGTGTGCGCGCGGCAGGCCGTCGGCATGACGTCGCGGCGCTTCCCACAGGGTGGGGATGGGCCGGGCCCTTGGCCATGGCGCGGCGTGCGTCGCCTGGCCGCCCGGCTGGCCCGGAGGGCGGGCGGCCGTCCGTCCTCCGGTGCTCAGCCCGCGTCGGGAGCTGTCAGCCGGGCGGCGACCTCCGTGGCGGCGCGCCCGCCGGACTCCACCGCGCCGTCCAGGTAGCCGCACCCTTCGATGGCCGTCTCCGTGCCCGCCCAGTGCACGCGGCCGAACGGCGCCCGCAGCGCGTCGCCCATGGCGGTGAGGGCGCCGGGGCGGGGCAGGCCCACGTAGCAGCCGGCGCTGAACGCCTCCTGCTTCCAGTCCAGCGCCGCGATGGCCACGGGCGACAGGGCCTGGGGGCCGAAGAAGCGCGCGAAGTCCGCGAGCGCCGCGCGATGAACCTCCTCCGAGGGGCGGCCGGTCCACGCGCGGGCGGTGTCGCCCAGGAAGAAGCCCACGAGCGCGGGGTGGTGACCGTGGGGGCCGCAGTCGTCGAAGCACAGGCGCACCGGGCCCGCGTCGCTGACGGCCTCGCCGGACAGGCCCGCTTCGCGCCAGAAGGGCGTGGCGTAGGTGGCCACGACCTTGATGACGCTGCCCATGGGCATGTCCGCGTGCGCGCGGCGGCGGCCCGGCGGCAGGTCCGCGCCGAAGCCGATGCGCTCCGCGAGCGCGGGCGGCGTGGCCACCACCGCGTAGCGCGCGCGGAAGGTCCGGCCGTCCTCCGTGGTGGCGGTGACGCCGCGCGCGTCCTGGAGCAGGGCCTTCACGGGGGCGGAGAGGACGACGCGGCCCGGGGGCAGGCCGTCCGCCAGCCGCCGTGAGAGGGATTGCGCCCCGTCCACGAAGCGCTCCGCCTGGGCGCCGCCTTCAATCTCCGTCAGCGGCATGAGGCCGCCGTTGGAGTGCACGTAGGAGAGGAAGTGCAGGAAGGACAGCTCCGAGGGCTCCGCCGCGAACACCGCGCGGGTGGCGATGTCCAGCGCGGCGCGGGCGCCCCAGGTGGGCACGTGGCGCTGCTTCCAGTCCTCCACGGTGAGGGCGTCCCACTCGGCGGCCTTCGGCGCGGCGGAGGGCCTCTCCCGGGGGACGCGCTTCGCCAGGCCATCCAGCTTCCAGACGACGCGCTGCAGGTCCAACAGCGACAGGAGGGGCAGGGACGGGACCTTGCCCTGGTAGGTGCGGCGCTCGCCGCGCACCTCCAGCACCTTGGTGCCCTGGTGGTGCTGAGGGAAGCGCTGGAGGCCCAGGCCGTCCGCGAGCTTGAGCACGTGGCGCTGCCGGGGACCCACCCACTGGCCGCCCAGGTCCACGAGCCCGCCGCCCAGCTCGCGGGTGAGGGTGCGTCCGCCCACGCGGTCGCGCGCCTCCAGCACGGCGACGGTGGCGCCGGTGCGAGCGATGTCCCGGGCCGCGGTGAGCCCCGCGACGCCCGCGCCGATGACGACCACGTCCGCGCTTTCACCCATGGTGCGGCGGACTCTACGCCGGAGGCGGCGGGTGGCTAGGATGCGCGCGGGACGTCAGACGGGAAGGGTGGAGGACCGGATGTTCGCGTTGGAGTTGGTGGAGAAGGTGCGGCAGGTGTCGCCGGGCGCGGCGAACGCGCTGACGACGTTGGCGGTGAAGAACATCGTCCCGCTGGCGAAGGCCATGGGCTACCGCGTGGACGAGGTGACGGACTCGCGCGTGAAGGCGACGGTGCCGCTGGACCGCAAGACGAAGAACCACGTGGGCAGCGTGTACCTGGGCGCCCAGGTGACGGTGATGGAGCTGACCATGGGCGTGATGCTCTTCCGCCGCTTCCCGCCCGGCCAGTACAAGATGCTGGTCAACCGCATGGAGGTCGCCTTCCACGCGAAGGCGAAGACGGCGGTGAGCGCGGTGTGCGAACCCGGGGAGGAACTGCTCCAGAAGCTCGCGTCGGAGCTGCGCGCGACGGGCGACAAGGCGGAGGCGTGGATCCCGGTGCGCCTGTTGGGCACGGACGGCCAGTGCGTCGCCGAGTCCCGCTTCCTGGCCGTGTTCAAGCGCGGGTAGCTACCGCGGCGCTTCCTCCTCCATGAGGAAGTCGCCAATGGTCTTCCACATCGCCTCGAACTGGGGGCGGCGGAAGCCGGAGCCGGAGATGAGCCAGTCCACGTGCGGGGGCTGGTGCGCCGGCTGGTCGAAGTGGCCAATCGCATCCAGGTGGTCCGCGCGCACCGCCGCCAGCACGCGGCCGTACACCTGCGAGCGCGTGGGCACGATGCCGTCACACGCGGTGGGGCCGGGCATGGCGCCGTAGGCCTGCACCAGCGCCGCCGTCTGCGCGGGCGTGTGCAGGGGGAGCTGCGTGAGCGGCATCCGCTGCGTCTGGCCGTACACGAACGCGTAGATGGTGTGCGTGAGCTGCGCGTACGGGTCCAGGCCCGCCGCCAGCCGCGTGCGCAAGGACGGCGGCCGGGCCTGCGTCACCACGGAGCCGTAGCGCACGCCGGGCCGGTCATGCGTGCCGCCGTTGAACAGGTCGATGCCCTCCGGCGTGAGCTGGGGGATGAGCGACGTGTCACGGCCCACGTCCCAGAGGAACTTCGTCACCGCGTCGCGCCGCTCGCTGGAGAAGTCCCCCAGCAACTGGTCGAAGAGCTGATCCAGCAGCGTGGCCTTCCAGCCCAACTGATCATCCGCCCGCGCCATCAGGTGCCCGAAGCGGAACACCACGCTCAGGGGCAGCCGGCCGAACCGCAGCACGTACATGGTGAACAGCGAGAGGAGCTTCAGCAGTTGCTGACCGAAGAGGCCCAGGAAGAACGTGGCCAGCGGCGTGCCCGCGTGGGGCGCGGACAGCGTCACCACGGAGCGCACGCGGCGCGCGAAGGGCTCCAGCTCCAGCGCGTCCGACACCTGCGCGCCGGGAGACACGAACAGCCGGGCGTCCAGCCCGCCGGTGGAGTGGCCCACCAGGTGGATGGGGCCGTCGTCCCCGGAGGCCGTCTCGCTCACGGCCTTGAGCAGGTCCGCGGTGCGCTGGCGGATGGAGGCCGTGGGGTGGGAGACGATCGTCACCACCTCCGCGTCGACTCCCCGGCGCGCGAGGTCCTGCTTCAGGAACTCGTACGCGTGGCCGAAGTAGAGGAGCTCGCCCAGGTTGGTGAAGCCGAAGAATCCAGGGACGAGGTAGACGTGGTGCTTCACGGACATGGGTCGCCCAGCATACCCCACGCTCCCGGGATGGGCTTGGAATACCCGGCGTCGCACGGGGTTGACGCTCGCCCGGCCGCATTGACAAAACCGGCCGCCCGTTTCCCCCAACCCCGAAGGAAGACTCCCCGTGTACCGCAGACTGCTCGCGCTTGGCCTGCTGTCGTCCCTCCCCGCCGCGGCGGAGGAGGGCATGTGGACCTACGACGCCTTTCCCGCCGCCCAGGTGAAGAAGGCCTACGGCTTCGAGCCGACCCAGGCGTGGCTGGACAAGGTGCGCCTGGGCTCCGTGCGGCTCGCGGGCGGCTGCTCCGCCAGCTTCGTGTCGCCGGACGGCCTGGTGATGACCAACCACCACTGCGTGCGCGGTTGCATCGAGGAGCTGACGACCGCGAAGGACGACCTGCTGGCGAAGGGCTTCCAGGCGAAGTCAGCGAAGGAGGAGCGGCGCTGTCCCAAGATTGAAGCCAACCAGTTGGTGGAGATGACGGACGTCACCGAGCGGATGAACGCGGCGACGAAGGGCCTGGCCGGCGCGGCCTTCAACACCGCGCTCAAGAAGGAGATGGCCGCGGTGGAGGGCGCGTGCACCACCGGCGCGGACGTGCGCTGCGACGTGGTGACGCTCTACAACGGCGGCAAGTACCAGCTCTACAAGTACCGCCGCTTCCAGGACGTGCGGCTCGTCTTCGCGCCGGAGTTCTCCATGGCGGCGTTCGGCGGGGACGCGGACAACTTCAACTTCCCGCGCTACGGCTACGACGTGTCCTTCGTGCGCGTGTGGCAGGACGACGCGCCGGCCAAGAGCCCGGACTACCTGCCGTGGGCGAAGGAGGGCGCGAAGGAGGGCGACCTGGTCTTCGTCTCCGGCCACCCGGGCGGCACGGAGCGCAAGAGCACGGTGGCGGAGCTGGAGTTCCAGCGCGACGTGGCGCTGCCCCAGACGCTGCTCCAGTTGGCGGAGATGCGGGGCGCGCTGCGCGAGTTCACCAGCGCGTCGCCGGAGCGCTTCCGCGTGGCGCGCTCCAGCCTGCGCGGCGTGGAGAACGGACTGAAGGCGCTGAAGGGCCGGCAGGAGACGCTGGCGGATCCGGCGGTGCTCGCGCGCAAGCGGCAGGAGGAGGCGGAGCTCAAGAAGCGCATCGACGCGAACCCCCAGGCGAAGGCGCTGACGCAGGGCATGTGGGAGGAGACGTCGCAGGCGCTGGACGCGTGGCGCCGGATGATGAACGACCACCGCATGAAGGGCGCGGGGGACGCGTTCCGCTCCGACCTGTTCTCCTACGCCCAGGCGCTGGTGCGCGCGGCGGATGAACTGCCCAAGGCCAACGCGGAGCGCCTGCGCGAGTACACGGACGGTCAACTGCCGGCGCTGAGGCAGCGGCTCCTGCGGGAGGCGCCCATCCCGGCGGAGCTGGAGACGCTGACGCTGACGTTCGGCTTCAACAAGCTGCGCGAGACGCTGGGCGCGGATGATCCGTTCGTGCGGCTGGTGCTGGAGAAGGAGGCCCCGGCGGACCTGGCGAAGGCGCTGGTGAAGGGCTCCAGGCTGGGCGACGTGAAGGTGCGCAAGGCGCTCTTGGAGGGCGGCAAGGCGGCGGTGGACGCGTCGAAGGATCCGATGATCGTCCTGGCGCGCAAGGTGGACGCGGAGACGCGCGCGTCGCGCAAGCGCTACGAGGACACGGTGGAGGCGGTGCTCAAGCGCAACGGCGAGCGGCTGGCGAAGGCGTACCTGATGGTGAACGGCACGGAGGGCGCCCCGGACGCGACGTTCACGCTGCGGCTCAATCACGGGCAGGTGAAGGGCTGGGATGACAACGGCAAGGCCGTGCCGGCGCTGACCACGTTCGGCGGCGCGTACGGGCGCGACACGGGCAAGGAGCCCTTCAAGCTGCCGGCGCCGTGGGTGAAGGCGAAGGGGAAGGTGCCGGACGCGACGCCGCTGGACATGGCGACGACCAACGACATCATCGGCGGCAACTCCGGCTCGCCGGTGGTGAACCGGGACGGGCAGGTGGTGGGGCTCATCTTCGACGGCAACCTCCCGTCGCTGGGAGGCCGCTACCTCTACGTGCCGGAGACGAACCGCGCGGTGGCGGTGCACGGCGACGGCATCATGGCCGCGCTGGAGCACGTCTACGGCGCGACCCGCGTGGTCCACGAGCTGAAGGGCGCGCAGGCGGCGCCCGCGGCTCCGGCGCGCTGAGGCTCAACGCGCCGAGGCGGAAGGAGACAGCAGCCCTTCCGCCTCCAGCGCGGCGCGCACCGAAGGGATGGAGCCCCGGTGCTCCTTGAAGCGCTGGAGGAACAGCCGCACCCAGTGCGCCGGCGGTTCCTGCTGTCCCCAGGTGCGGACGGCGTTGCCCCAGGGATGCCGCGTCAGGGTGTCCAGGAAGGGGAGCACGTCATGCAGGCCCAGCAGCGGCCGGTGCGGCGGAAGCCCCTGCCGGGGCCAGCACCCCTGGTTGCGCGGCGCGGATGCGGCGGTGTGGCGTCCTCGCAGGAAGCGGTTGAAGGTGCGGTGGCCCTCGGGCTCCTGGAGGAGCGCGCGCAGCAGTCGCGCCTGCTCCCCTCGATCCTCCAGGGCCCCCTTGCGCCACGCCTGCCTGCCCAGCCAGTAGCGATTGCGCCACGCCTTCTCGACGGGGTCCTCGAACGCGCTCGTGTGCTTCACGTGGCCCAGCGCGTGCTCACCGATGACGCCCTGGGGCAGCAGGCCGCGCACGTGGCTCAGGCGGGACTCTCGCGGCAGGTGGCGCGTGCGCGCGGTGGCCCAGCGGATGAACGGCATCACCTTGTCGCCAGCGCGCCGCCAGTCCACCTGCTGGCGGATGCGCGGCCCTTCCCACGGCGCGAGCGGCGGCACGTCCAACTCCACGTCGCCGAACCGGCTCCACCGCGCCAGCGCCAGGCGGACCTCCTGGCGGGCCGCGCGGTGGATGTGCTCACGCGCCTCGCGCGATGGCTTCCGGTGCTTCGACGGCAGCAGCGAGCGCGCCATCTGCCGGACCTTCTCGTCTGAGTGGATCATCGCGCGTGGACCTTTCGTGGCCGCGCGGACGTGGCGCGCACCCATCACCTGACTCGCACTGGACGCACTCCCACCGCATCGCGTCGGGTGCAGGACAGCCGCGGCACAGAACCTCCCGGGTGCTTGGTGCGTCGCGTCAGGAAGTCGTTACCGTGGAGTCGCGGACTTCAATCCGCCTCTGTCTTCGCACGGTTGCGTTCCCCGGAACGTCTTCCGTCCGGTCGCCTTCCTGGCGTGGTTGGGAGCCGGCGCCCGACGTGCGGTAGCATCGTGGTGTCTCACGCCGGGGGGAGGGAGGATGCACGATGGTGGTGGAGGCCCCGGAGCCCCGGACGATGTCGGCCATCATGTTCACGGACATGGAGGCCCCCGCAGGTCAACGCTGGCGAGATGAGTCGCTACAACAAGCGCTGCATGAAGAGCACGGCCAACTGGTGCGCGGGCTGCTCGCGCGACACGGTGGCCGCGAGGTGAAGCGGATGGAGGAGGGCGGCTTCCTCCTGGAGTTCGAGTCGGGCCTGCCCGCGGTGGCCTTCGCGCTGGAGTGGCGCGCCGCCGTGGATGCCCGCAACCGCGCCGTCCCCACCGAGCGCCGGATGTCCGTCCGCGCGGGCGCGCACCTGGGCATGGTGGTGCACCGCGACGGCGACGTGTTCGGCGAGGGCGTCAACCTGGCGGCCCGCATCGAGTCCCTGGCGCGTCCGGGCACCGTCTACGTCAGCGAGACGGTGGCCGCGCAACTGGAGGGACGGCTGAAGGCGCCCCCCGTGAAGCTGGGCCGCAACGAATTGAAGAACATCCGGCTGCCGGTGGCGGTGTTCCGCATCGACTCGCCGGCGGAGGGCCGCGACGAGCGGGCGCTCCTGTCGCGCGTGCGTTCACTGCTGGGCCGTAAGCGCGCGCGCGCGGACGGTTGAAGCTGACGGCCGGACGCGCGGCGGTATGGTGCCGCGCCATGTCCGAGCTCACCCTGGTCGTTGGTTCCAAGAACTACTCCTCGTGGTCGCTGCGCCCCTACCTGGCCCTGGCCCACACCGGCCAGCCGTTCCGGGAGGTGCTGGTGCCGCTGGACACGCCGGAGACGGCGGCGCTCATCGCCCTGCATTCGCCCAGCGGCCGGGTGCCGGTGCTCAAGCACGGCGACACGGTGGTGTGGGACTCGCTGTCCATCTGCGAGTACCTGGCGGAGGCCTTCCCGGAGGCGAAGCTGTGGCCGGAGGACCGCGCCATGCGCGCGATGGCGCGCTCGGTGACGTCGGAGATGCACTCGGGCTTCACGGCGCTGCGCACGAACCTCCCCATGGACCTCACCGCGCGCAAGACGGTGCCGGGGGTGGACGCGCCGGGCGTGCACGCGGACATCGCGCGCATCCAGGCGCTGTGGGCGGGCTGCCGCGAGCGCTACGGCAAGGGCGGGCCCTTCCTCTTCGGCGCCTTCTCCATCGCGGACGCGTTCTACGCGCCCGTCATCACCCGCTTCGTCACCTACGGCGTCCCGTTCCGCCCGGAGAACGCCGCGTACCGCGACGCGGTGCTGGGCCTGCCCGCGATGCTCAAGTGGACGGAGGCCGCCCAGGGCGAGCCGCCGCTCGCGCGCTACCGCTAGCTCACAGCCCCAGCGACTGGAGCCGCGCGTCGAACGCGGGCGCGTCCGTGAAGACGAACCCGCGCAGCCCCAGCGCGCGCGCCGCGTCCACGAACTCCGGCAGGTCGTCGAAGAAGACGGCCTCCTGGGGCGCGCAGCCCGCCTCCTGGAGCGCGAGCTGGTAGATGGCCGGCTCCGGCTTCACGTGCCCCACCTCGCAGCTCATCACCAGCGCGTCGAAGCGCTGGAGCACGGGCAACAGCGGCTTCAGGTAGGCCACGTGCAGCGCGTTGGTGTTGGACACCAGCACCAGCTTCACGCGGCCCGCCAGCCCCTCCACGCGCGGCAGCACCGCGTCGTGCACCTGGAAGTGGCTGCTCCAGAGGGGCGCGAACTCCTCCATGGGCAGGTCCACGCCCAGCGCGCCGCAGACGTCCCGGCGGATGCCCTCCGCGTCCAGGAGGCCCCGGTTCGCCGCCGTCCAGCCCGCGCCGGTGAGCCGCCTCGCGGCCTCCTGGGGCTCCAGCCCGGCCCGCGCGGCGAGCCTCGCGAAGAGCAGCGCGTTGTCGTGGAACACCAGCACGTTGCCCAGGTCCAGCAGCACGGCCTTCACAGCGGACACGGTGGCTCCTGTTTCAGATGCGGTAGGCGCGCGCGACGCCTTCCATCTGGCTGGCGACTTCCTGCAGCCGCTTCGCCGCGCCGGTGGTGGACTTCAGGCTGGTCTGCGTCTCCGTCATCATGGAGGACAAATCCGTCACGGCGCTGAAGATCTGCGCGATGCCCGCGTTCTGCTGGTTCACCGCCCCGGCGATCTGCCGCGCCGCCGCGGCGTTGTCCTGGACGATGGTGGCCAGCTCCTTCAGGTGCTCGCCGCTGGTGCGCACCTGCTCCAGGCCCTCCGCGACGCTGGAGTGGCTCTGCTCCGTCATCTTCGCCGTGGAGATGATGGCGTGGCCCAGGTCCCCCAGGATGTCGCGCACCTTCTCCGTGGCCTGGATGGACTGGTCCGCCAGGTTGCGGATTTCGCGCGCCACCACGCTGAAGCCCTTGCCGTGCTCGCCGGAGCGCACCGCTTCGATGGCCGCGTTGAGCGCGAGCATGTTGGACTGGTCCGCCAGGTCCTTCACCGTCTGGGTGATGCCGCCAATCTGCTGCGTGCGCTCGTTGAGCTGCACGATGCGCATGGCCATCTCCCCGGACTGCTCGTGCAGCCCCTGGAAGCCGCCCAGGCTGTCGCGGATGGCGACCTCGCCCGCGCGGCCCACCTCCTCCGCGCGAGACGCCACGCCCAGCACCGTCTCCGCCTTCTCCGCGGCCAGCAGCGACGTCTGCTTGATCTCCTGCGCCGTCACCTGCGTCTCCTGGAGCGCGGCGGCCTGGCGGGCCACGTTGCGCTCCTGGACCTCGGAGGCGAGGTTCAATTCCGCCACGGTCTCGCTGAGGACGTGCGTGCCCTCCTGGAGGCTGGTGGCCGTCTCGCGCAGGTTCTTCATCATCTGCGCGAAGGCCTGCGTGAGCTCGCCCACCTCGTCCCGCCCCGCCTTCACCTCCATCTCCTGCGTGAGGTCGCCCTCCTTCACCACGCGGCGGACCACCTCGCCCAGCGCGCGCAGCGGCCGGGTGATGCCGCGCGCCAGCACCCACGAGCCCAGGCCCACCGCCGCCACGAAGAGGGCGGCCAGCCCCAGCACCAGCCGGCGCATCCCGTTGAGGGGCGCGTACGCCTCCGAGGGGTCCACCTGGGCGACGAACCTCCACCCGTCCCCCACGTCACGCACCTCCGCGCCGTTCACCGCCGTCACGGCCACGCGGCCCGCGTCGTCATGCGCGCCCTGGCGCGTGTCGAACAGGGGGCGGCCGTCCGCGCCCTGGATCTCCAGCGAGAAGCTGGCGTGGCCGCGCAACTGGGCGCGGGCGAGCGCGGGCTTCACCAATTCCCCCACCTGGCCCCAGTCGAACGCGGCGAGCAGCACGCCCAGCCGCTGGCCGCGCTCGTCCATCACCGGCACCGCCAGCGGCAGCACGTGCACGCTGTAGATGGGGTCCTCCGCCTCCACGCCCTCCGCGGTGGTGGTGCCGGACTGCGCCTTCTGGAACCACGGCGCCTTGCGCACCTCCTCCGCGCTCCCGGCGTACGCCTCGCGCAGCGCGGGCGTGCTGGCGGAGACCGCCGCGCCGTCGTCGCTGAAGAGCACGATGCCGTTGAGGGTGAGGTAGCGCCGCTGGAGCAGCGACAGCATCGCGTCGCTCGCGGTGGGGTCCTTCGTGCGCAGCGCCTGGCGCAGGACCGGGTCCTCCGCCCAGCTATGCGCGCTCGACTCGCGCTCCGCCAGGGTGGACTCCAGCAGGTCCTTGAACCCCTCCGCCTCCATGCGGAGCGAGGCGTCGATCTGCGCCTCCGTCTGCTGGCGCATCAGCTTGTCCTGCAAGCCGGTCAGGGCCAGCAAGGGCACGCAGGACACCAGGGTCATGTACAGCAGCAGCCGCCCACGCAGCGTCAGGGACGGCAGTTTGGAAGAAGGCATGGCACGCCGGCGCGAAGAGGAGGACCCGGATTCCTATACCAGAACCCGGGCCCTGAACCCCCTGGCCGACTGGCTGCCTACAGCACGGGCACCCGGTCAGGCAGCTCGCGCGCGGGCAGGCTGGAGTAGTCCGCGTCCAGGTCCAGCCGCACCCGCTGCTTCACGCGCGTGCTCAGGAGCCCCCGGAGCATGCCCAGGAACCCCGGCGGGGCCGCGATGACCACCTGGTCGAACTGGTGCGAGTCCACGCCCCTGTCCAGGCGGGCGGACAGCTCCCGGGCGAAGCGCTCGTGCTCCAGTTGGCGCCGGCCGTCCGGCTCGTTCTCCGGCACCGGGCCGTGCAGCGTGCCCGCGTTGGGGTTGTCCGCCTGGTTGAACAGGTCGACGGGCTTGGCTCGGCTCTCGTCATGTTGGAATTGCTCGATGAGGTCCCACTTCTCCGCCTTCGCATCCGTGGCGAAGAGCCGGGCGCGACTCGCGTTGGCCACCAGGATCCAGAGCCTCTTGTCCGCCATCTTCACGCCTCCTTGTCTCTTGAGGGATGCGGAGCCCCACGGGCCCCGGCAAGCTTCCCCCAGCGAGCCGACTCCCCGTCGCGCGCAGCCCAGGCGGCCCGCCCGCCGCTTCCTTTGTGGAACAGGAACACTCCGCGTGCCCCCCGGTGCTGACGACCTCCGACCACGTTGACCCGCCGCATCCAAGCGGCGACCATCGTGCGCCGGGGGATTTGGACGGGAGTGGGCTGTATGGAGAAGTATTTCAATGTCCGTGGACTCACGGTGCGCGGTCGCCGCACATGCCACCTGTCCACGCGGCGCACGGCGGGTGAATCGTCACGTGCCGAAAGTTTTTCCACTTCTCGCGCGATAGATGCCCTCCCCTGGGTTGCAGGGTCGCCCCGTCATGGAAACCTGATCCCCCCATGGGCACCGACGACCTCCTCGCTCACACAGTCCTGTCCGAATCGGGTGACGCCGTGACCGACGGTGGCGGAGCGCCGCTCGTGATGTCTCCGAGCGGACAGGAGGCCCAGGAAGGGGCGGTGCTGGGCAACTACCAACTGGAGAAGCTCCTGGGCGAAGGGTCCATGGGGCGCGTGTTCCAGGCGCGGCACGTGCGGCTGGGCCGCCAGGTGGCGCTCAAGGTGCTCAAGCCGGAGCACGCGCGGGACAGCTCGTTCGTGCAGCGCTTCTTCCAGGAGGCGCGCACCGTCAATCAGATCAACCACGAGCACATCGTGGAGGTCTTCGACTTCGTGGACGAGTCGCCCGACGGGCACGTCTACTGCGTGATGGAGCTCTTGCGCGGGCAGAGCCTGGCGGCGCTCCTGAAGGAAGAGGGGCTGACGCTGGAGCGCGTGCAGCGCATGGGCGTGCAGGTGTGCGCGGCGCTGGGCGCGGCCCATCAGGTGGGCGTGGTGCACCGGGACATCAAGCCGGACAACCTCTTCATCACGCAGCGCTCCGGGCAGCAGGACTTCGTGAAGGTGCTGGACTTCGGCGTGGCGAAGCTCATCACCACGCAGACGGGCGTGAGCCTCACCGGCACGCTGGACGGGACCATCATCGGCACGCCGGCGTACATGGCGCCGGAGCAGGCCGCCGGGCTGCCGGTGGACGCGCGCGCGGACATCTACGCGGTGGGCAACATCCTCTACGAGATGCTCTCCGGCCACCCGCCCTTCCAGGCGCCGGCCTTCGGGCAACTGGTGGTGCAGATCATCACCCAGCCGCCGCCGCCGCTGCCGTCGCACCTGCCCTCGGGCGAGCGGGTGCCGCAGGAGCTGGCGCAGTTGGTGATGCGCTGCCTGGCGAAGGAGCCGGAGGGCCGGCCGCAGCAGTTGGCGGAGGTCACCACGGCGCTGCTCCTGATGCCCACCGCGCCGGATCCGGAGCCGCGCACGGAGCCGCTGGTGGAGGAGGCGGAGCGGCCCACCCTGCGCATGCGCGTGCCGGGCCTGCTGCGCTCCCGGCGGCTGCAGGTGTCCGTGGGGCTGGCGGCGCTCGCGCTGGTGTCCGGCCTCACCACGTGGACGGGGCTGCACTCGATGCGCGCGTCCCGTGCCGGACAGGCTCCGGAGGCGGTGGCGTCCGCCTCGGAGGCGGCCGGGCAGGGGACGCCGGTGGCGGGCGCCGCGGACGCGGTGACGCTCACGGTGCACTCGTCGCCGCCGGGCGCGAAGGTGGTGCGCGTGGACACCGGCGAGGAGCTGGGCGTCACGCCGCTGACGAAGGCGCTGAGCCGGCAGGCGGTGCCGCCACAGTTGCGTGTGGAACTCGCGGGCTACGTCCCGCTGGAGCGGGCGGTGGAGCTGAAGCAGGATGCCGCCGCCGCGGAGCTGACCGTGCCGCTCGTCAAGGCGAGCGCGGGACCGCGCCGCGCCCCCGCGCGTGCGCCAGGCCGCAAGGGAGGAAGCCGGGATGCGGTCATTGATCCGTTCGCGTCGCATTGAGCCCAGGGCCCTGAGCCTGGCGCTCGCGCTCGCGCTGGGGACGCCGGTCCCGGCGGTGGCGCAGGACGCGGCGGCGAGCGCCACGGAGGACGCCGCGCGGGAGCGGTTCTCCGAGGGCAACCTGGCGTACGACCTGGGCGAGTTCGACCGGGCGCTCAAGGCCTTCAGCGAGGCGTACCGCCTCAAGCCGCTGCCCGCGTTCCTCTTCAACATCGCGCAGTGCCACCGGCAGTTGAAGAACCCGTCGCGCGCGGCCTTCTTCTACCGGCGCTACCTGTCGCTGTCGCAGGAGGAGCCGGCCAACGCGGACGTGGTGCGCGAGCTCATCGCGGAGATGGACACCCAGGCCCGCGTCCAGGAGGAGCAGCGCCTTGAGCGCGAGCGCTTCGCCAGGGACCGCGAGCTGCAGAAGGCGCGGGAGCAGGCCGCGCTGGCGGAGGCGCGCGCCAACGAGGCGAGGCTCGCCGCGAATCCGCCCGTCGCGCCGGAGCAGAACGGGGCCTCCCAGGCCCTGGCCCTGCAGGTGCCGGACGCGTCCGTGAAGGCGGCGGAGGCGGGCCCTTCCAAGCCGTGGACGCGCCGCTGGTACGTCTGGGCGGGCGCGGGCGCGGTGGCGGTGCTCGCGGGCGGCGCGGTGTGGCTCGCCACGGCGCCCAATCCCCGGGACACGACGCTCGGCACCGTGGGTCGGTAGGCGGCTTCCCGGAGCCGCCAGGGCGGTCGCGACACGCCCGGCGGAGCGGCGGGCCTTCAGCGCGGTGGCAGTGGCGTGGCGGCCTGCGCCAGCACCTGCGCGGCGATGCGGCCGATGCGCGCGTGGAACGACGGGGCGTCGTGGAAGGTGAGGCGCACGTCGCCCACCTTCAGCTCGTCGCCCGTGCGCAGCAGGCGCGGCGCTTCCGCCTCCAGCGCCTCGCCGTTCACCGTCACCGGCCGGGACTGCGCCAGCCGCTCCACCTTCCAGCCGCCGTCCGGCGTGGAGTGCAGGGCGAACTGCTCGCGCGACACCGTGGCGTCGTTGACCACGAAGGTGTTGTGCGACGCGCGCCCCAGCTTCAGGGGGCCGCGGTCCGCCACCCCCATCAGCTCGAAGCACAGCGCGTCGCCCGCGGGCAGGCAGTCGCGCAGGTCCATCATCGGCAGCCGCGTGGCCGCCACGTTCTGCTCCTCGGGGACGTTCCACGCGCCCGCCTCCCACACCAGCCAGGCGTGCGGGTACTTGGCGTTGAACTTCTCCTGGAGTGCCATGTGCTGCCGGATGAGCAGCGAGAGCAACAGGGCTCGCATGGCCCAGTCATAACCCCATCCGCCGCTTCCGCGTCGCCCTGACGGCTCCACAGGTGTCCACGAGTGGGCGAATGGGCGGGCCCGGAAGGCTACAACCGGGCAACGACGGCCTTGGCCATCCGCTCCGCCGCGCCCGCGTCCATGGGCAGGAAGAGGCACGGCTCCGTCACCTCCACCTCCTGCAGCCGGGTGCGCCCCTCGTTGTCCGTGGCCACGTCCACGCGCGCGTACAGCAGCCGGGCGCCCCCGGACGCCTCCATCACCTCGTGCGCCATCCGCGCCTCCGCCGCGTCCTCCGGCGTGAAGCCGTGCGGCTCCGCGAAGCCCCGGGGCGCGGTGGTCAGCGTGGGCGGGCGGCGCACCGCGTGGCTGAAGACGCCGTTGAAGAAGATGTACGAGCGCTCGCCCTCCGTCTCGAAGGCGCGCAGGTAGGGCTGCACCATCACGTCGCCCTCCTTCGCCAGTTGGGCCACCTGCGCGCTCGCGTCGTCCCACTGCTCGCGCCGGACGATGAAGACCTTGAGCCCGCCTGCGGCCACCGCGGGCTTGAGCACCACCGCGTCCCAGCCGCGCTCGCGCGCCGTCGCCGCCACGTCCAGCGTCCCGCCGGGCGGCACCCAGACGGTGGGCGTCAAGGGCAGGCCCCGCGCCTCCAGCGTCTTCAGGTAGCCCTTGTGCGTGTTCCACCGGAGCACGTCCGCCGGGTTGAACAGCCGCGTGACGCCGCCCACGCGGTCCGCCCAGGCGATGAACTCCTCGCGGCGCAGGTGGCTGTCCCAGGCATTGCGCACCACCGCCGCGCGCACGCGGCCCCAGTCCACGGAGGGGTCGTCCCAGATGACCGGCCGCGCGTCCAGGCCCAGCGCCCGGAGCGCGGGCACCAGCGGCGCGTCCAGCGGGTTCAACTGTGGCAGTCCGGCGTAGGTGATGACGGCGATGTCCAAGGCGGCGGGCTCCAGGGGATGGGAAGCGCGCCGCCTTCTAACGCGCTCCCGCGCCCCGCGCAGCCGCGCCCCGGGTTCAGGCCGAGCGCGCCAGCGGGGGATTCGGCCTCCCCACGGCCGCCGTCTCCACGGTCTCCTGCGTCAACTGCTCCGCCAGCGTCTTCGCCTCGCGCACCACCCGCGCCAGCTCCGCCTGTCCGTGCGGGAAGGGGGCCGCGGGGCCGTCCAGCGCCAGCAACTGCTGCCGCAGCGCCGCGCCGTTGGGCGTGCGCTTCGCCGGGTCCTTCTGGAGCAACTGCATGACGATGAGGTCCAGCGCCAGCGGCACCGCGGGGTTGAGCTGCGAGGGCGGGACGACCTCCTGGTCCACCGCCGCGCGCAGGAGCACCTCCTCCGAGTGGCCGCTCAGCGCGCGCCGGCCGGTGAGGGCCTCGTGCAGCGTGAGCCCCAGGGCGAAGAGGTCCGCCCTCCCGTCGATGTCCTTGCCCATGGCCTGCTCCGGCGCCATGTAGCCCAGCTTGCCGCGCACGCTGCCCGCCACCGTGAGGTTCGCGCGCACCGCGTCCCGCGCGATGCCGAAGTCCGACAGCTTCACCTCGCCAATGCGCGACACCAGGACGTTGGGCGGGTTCAGGTCGCGGTGGACCAGCCGCAGGGGCACGCCGTCCGCGCTGGTGCGCCGGTGCAGGTAGTCCAGCGCGGACGCCAGCTCCGCGGTCAGGAACGTCGCGGCGGCCAGGGGCAGCGGCCGGCGGTTCTGGGGCTTGAGCAGCGCGCTCAAGGGCAGTCCGTCCACGTACTCCATGGCCAGGAAGTACGTGCCGCCGTGGCGCCCCAGGTCGAACACCTGGACGATGTTGGGGTGGTAGAGCGACGAGCACAGCTCCGCCTCGCGCCGGAACATGGTCACGAACGCCGCGTCGTCCGCGTACGACGGCAGGATGCGCTTGAGCGCCACCTGCTTCTCGAAGCCGCCCTCCGGCGAGTACGTGGCCCGGTACACCTCCGCCATGCCGCCCGCGCCCACGCGCTCGTGCAGCACGTACTTGCCCATGACCTCCTGCTCGCGCAGCGCCGCGAGCGCGCTCCGCGTGCGCTCCAGGAAGTGCCGCGCCAGCGTCGCCGTCAGCGCCCCCGTGGCCACGAAGAAGAACGCGCGCACGCAGATGAACAGCGGCGCCAGCGTGACGAGCGGCTCCTCCGGCAACAGCGGCCGCACGAAGCCGAAGTAGAGCGCCAGGTACTCCGTGGCCACCAGCGCGCCCGCGGCCAGCCCCAGGCGCGGGTTGCTGCGCAGGCCCGCCAGCGTCACCAGCGTGCCCCAGATGACCAGCGTGGGCGCGGTGAGCGCGTAGACCGGGCCCTTGAAGTGCAGGTCGAACGCCAGCACCACCGCCGGGATGCTCACCTCGATGAACACGTTCAGCCACGGGATGGCCGGGTGGAACGCGCCGGAGCGCAGCACCCACCACATGCAGCCGTAGTAGCCCGACAGCACCGTGGACAGCCCCATCAGCGCCAGCGTCAGGTCCCAGCCCATCGCGGGCCCCAGCGCCGCGGCCACCACCACGCAGATGGCGGACAGGATGCTCATGAAGCGCGCCACTGACAGCTCCCGCGCCTGCGCGTCACGGCGCAGGTGCGCGTCCAGGAAGCGCGACACGGTGCTGGATGGATTCCGGGTAATCATGTCCCCCCCACTCTAGAACGTGGCAGGACGCGTCATCCGCCTGCTCCCCCACACGTTGGGTGTGTTCCTACCATACCTCCCGCCACACGGTAGACCCTTGGGGCCCCACGAAGTGGACTTCGGGGGTCAGGTATCGCTGAAATGTTGCACCCCCGTTCCACGCCGCATGCGAGGCACGGCGGGCTTTCCTCGTCGCACCTTGTTCCTTTCATCACGGCACTGCCTTCGGGCAGGAGGCTTCATGCGCAGCTCCCCCCGTCTATTGCTCGCCGCCCTGGGCGCGGTCCTTCTGTTGGGCAGTGCCTGTAGTTCCGATCCAGAGGTCAACGCGGTCTGCGGTGACGGAAAGAAGGAAGGCGCCGAGCAATGCGATGACGGCAACACGGTGGGCGGGGACGGGTGCGAGGCGAACTGCACCCTGCCGGGGACGAAGTGCGGCGACGGCGTCCTGGCGCCCCCGGAGGCGTGTGACGACGGCAACACGGTGGGCGGCGACGGGTGCGAGGCGGACTGTACCGTCACCCCCACCCAGATGACCCAGTGTTGGCCCACGATTCCCGCGCCGCTGGCGAACGGCGCCACCTGCGAGGTGACGAAGGCGGGCACGGCGGGGACGCTCCTCACCGGCATCGTGCTCAAGGACGGCGAGACGCTGGCGGGCGGCCAGGTGCTGGTGGACGCCCAGGGCGTCATCACCTGCGCCGCGTGCGACTGCTCGCAGGCGGCGGGCGCCGCGGAGGCCACGGCGGTGATGTGCCCCCGGGGCGTCATCTCCCCGGGCCTCATCAACCCGCATGACCACATCACCTACCCGGGCGCGCCGCAGGCGAGCACCAGCGCGGAGCGCTACGAGCACCGCCAC
Organism: Corallococcus sp. AS-1-12; assembly: GCF_020036995.1. Taxonomy (NCBI): domain Bacteria; kingdom Pseudomonadati; phylum Myxococcota; class Myxococcia; order Myxococcales; family Myxococcaceae; genus Corallococcus; species Corallococcus sp. AS-1-12. Next base: position 37,517 of record NZ_JAIQDD010000040.1, read on the forward strand.
GACTGGCGCACGGGCAACAACAAGCACACCCGGCTGACCAACCCGTCCAACTCCAAGGCGGACGCCATCCGCTGGTCGGAGCTGCGCCAGGTGATGGCGGGCACCACCTCCATCGCGGGCGCGGGCGGCCAGGCCGGCTTCCTGCGCAACCTGGACGTGGGCAACAACAGCGGCGTCCCGCTGCAGGAGGGCCTGGCGGAGCCGTGGGCGGACTCGGACACCTTCCCGCTGAGCGACAGCAGCGGCACCACGCTGACGGACTCCTGCTCCTACGCCTCGTTCCCGTCCTCGGCCACCCTCACCAGCCGCATGTCCGCGTACCTGCCGCACATCGCGGAGGGCATCGCCGCCACGGCGCAGAACGAGTTCCGCTGCCTGTCCACGGGCGCCGGCAACGTGCTGTTCCCGCGCTCGGCCATCATCCACGGCGTGGGCCTCACCGCGGCGGAGATTTCGCAGATGGTGGCGCACGGCACGGGCCTGGTCTGGTCGCCGCGCTCCAACATCTCGCTGTACGGCGACACCGCGATGGTGACGACCTACAAGCGCATGGGCGCGTCCATCTCCCTGGGCACGGACTGGATCCGCTCCGGCTCCATGAACATCCTGCGCGAGCTGCGCTGCGCGGATCACCTCAACACCACGCGCTACGCCAAGACGTTCACGGACGAGGACCTGTGGCGCATGGTGACGACCAACGCCGCGGACGTGGTGGACTTCTATGAGCGCGTGGGCCGCATCGCGCCGGGCAAGATGGCGGACCTGGCCATCTTCCGGGTGGGCACGAACATGGCCTCGCCCTTCCGCGCGGTCATCGCCGCGGAGCCGGCGGACGTGGTGCTGACGATGCGCGGCGGCAAGCCGCTCTACGGCGACCAGGCGCTGGTGAACGGCCTCAAGGGCGCGGACACCTGCGACACGCTGACGGTGTGCGGCGCCCAGAAGGCCGCGTGCGTGAAGTCGGAGATTGGCAAGACGCTGGCGGAGTTCCAGGCCTCCCCGGACACGCAGGGCCTCTACCCGCTGTTCGCGTGCGGCACCCCGGAGAACGAGCCCACCTGCGAGCCTTCGCGCAGCGCGGTGAACACCACCTTCCCGGTGGCCGCCGTCAACGGCTCCACCGTCTACACGGGCGTGGCGAGCGCGGCGGACGCGGACGCGGACGGCATCGAGGACGCCGCCGACAACTGCCCCGCCATCTTCAACCCCGTGCGTCCCATGGACAACGGGCGGCAGTTGGACACGGACGGCGACGGCGTGGGTGACGCGTGCGACCCGTGCCCCCTGGAGGCGGGCACCACCGCGTGCCAGGCCTTCCGCGGCGAGGACGACGACCACGACGGCGTGCCCACCTGGAAGGACAACTGCCCCTTCGTGGCCAACGCGGACCAGAAGGACACGGACGGCGACGGCAAGGGCGACGTGTGCGACGGCTGCCCGAATGACGCGGCCACGTGCGAGGTCGCGGACCCGTCCGACTTCGACTACGACGGCATCACCACCCCCACCGACAACTGCCCGCTGGTGGCCAACCCGGACCAGAAGGACACGGACGGCGACGGCGTGGGCGACGCGTGCGACGCGTGCGGCGGGACCATCACCGCTGGCGTGTGCGTCACCTCCGTCTACGACGTGAAGACGACGCCCCGCTTCGGCAACCTGTCGCTGGTGGGCAGCAAGGTGGCGGTGGACGACGTGGTGGTGACCGCGGTGGATGCGAAGGCGACGAACGGCTACTGGGTGCAGGTGGCGAACTACCCCTCGGGCCAGGGCGCGGACAACTCCGGGCTCTTCATCTACAGCGCCAAGGCCGCGGTCGCGGTGGGCGACAACCTCCGCGTGGAGGGCACGCTGACGGACTACTTCGGCCTGCTGGAGGTGGTCGACGCGAAGGTGACGAAGCACAGCGCGGCCAACCCGCTGCCGGCCCCGGTGGTGGTGCGCACGGAGGACGTCCGCACCAACGGCCCCCGGGCGAAGGCGCTGGAGGGCGCGCTGGTGGAGGTCCGCGACGTCTTCACCACCCGCCTGGAGAACACCAAGCGCGAGTTCATCGTGGACGAGAACAAGGCCGGTGACCCGGCGGCCTCGGGCCTGATGGTGGCGGACCAGGCCTTCGCCTACCCCACGCAGGTGCTGGGCAAGGAGTACACCGCGCTGCGCGGCGTGCTGAACTTCACCTTCAGCGACCACAAGCTGCTGCCCCGGAGCGCGGCCGACATGGTCATCCCGCTGCCGCCGCTGCCGGCGCTGACGGGCTTCACGTCCGGCGGCTTCGCGCGCGTGGGCGGCGCCCAGGCGATTCCCCAGCCCCTCACCGTGACCATGGCGAACGCCTACCCGGTGGACGTCACCGTGAACGTCACCTCCAGCGACGCGGCGGCCCTGGCCGCGGTGGGCGGGCAGGTGGTGATTCCGGCGGGCCAGACGAGCGCCACGGTGGCGCTGGACGCGAAGGCGCAGGCGGCCTCGGTGACCCTCACCGCGACGCTGGGCGCGTCCTCCCAGACGGCCACGCTGCGCGTGCTGGGTGCGACCGAGGCGGCCATCGCCACGGACCTCACCCCGGCGACGCAGGGCATCGCGCAGGGCGGGACCGCGCGCTTCACGGTGACGTTCGACCGGCCGGTGCCGGCGGGCACCACGCTGGACGTGACCGTGGCGCCCGCGGGCTTCGGCACCATCACGGCCCAGGCCGTGACGGCGGACGCGCTGACGGCCACCTTCGACGTGACCGTGGACGAGGCCAGCACCGGCTCCGGCACGGTGACGCTGGGCTCGCTGAGCGCCACGGTGAACGTCATCACGGACGTGCCGCGGCTCGTGTCGCTCACCCCGTCCACCGCCACGGTGAACGCGGGCGCGGCCCAGATGTTCACGGTGACGCTGGAGTCCGCTCCGGCGGAGCCCGTGCAGGTGCTGCTGGCCCTGGCCTCGCCGGCCACGCCCTTCGGCGCGCTGTCCGCCACGTCGGTGACGGTGGGCGTGGGCCAGACGACGGCGACGGTGACGTTCACCGCCGCCGCGGACGGGGAGGGGACGGGCGCGGTGTCCGCCTGGCTCAACGGCATCACGCGGTCGGCGGAGCTGACCGTGCTGCCTCCGCCCGCGAAGCTGGCCACCGTCACGCCGGACACGGTGACGGTGACGGTGGGCAAGACGCAGACGTTCACCGTCACGCTGGACCGCAAGGCCCCCGCGGGCGGCGCGGCCGTGGACGTGGCGTTCGCGCCCGCGGAGCTGGGCTCGCTGTCGGCCTCCACGGTGACGGTGCCGGAAGGCCAGACGACCGCCACGGTCGTCTTCACCGCCACGGAGGCCACGGGCGCGGGCCAGCTCACCGCGTCCTACCAGGGCGTGACGAAGCAGGCGGCCGTGACGGTGGCCGCGGTGCAGGGCCACGTCGTCATCAGTGAGATCTCCGGCCAGGGCCTCACCGTGAACGCGGACGACTACATCGAGCTGTACAACCCGACGGACGCCGACGTGAACATCACCGGCTGGAAGCTGCTCTACCGCACGGCGAACACCACCAGCACGACGACGAACTTCACGGTGCTGGCCACGCTGCCCGCCGCGACCATCAAAGCCCACGGCTACTACCTGGTCGCCGCCAGCGGCTACTCCACGTCGGCGGTCCCCGCGGACCACTTGTGGGGCAACACGGACATCTCCGGCTCCACGGGCAACGTCCGCCTGGGCACGGCGGACGTGACGGTGGACCCCACGTCCGCCACGGGCGTGGTGGACACCGTGGGCTTCGGCAATGGCCGCACGGTCGTGGAGGGCGCCGCGGCCCCCGCGCCCGCGGGCAAGGGTGGCAGCATCGAGCGCAAGGCCCGGGCGACCTCCACCGCCGCGACCATGGGCGTGGGCGGCGCGGATGAGCTCGCGGGCAACGGCCAGGACTCCGACAACAACGCGGCGGACTTCCTGCCCCGCACCGAGCGCCAGCCGCAGAACTCGTCGAGCCCCACCGAGATGCCGTAGTCCCGGCACCCCGCCCCGCTCTCCTCACCCGGGGGGAGCGGGGACGAAGGCCTCCCTGAAATGAGAACGCCCGGTCCCCCCGCGTGGGGGACCGGGCGTCTGTTCTTCCGGGCCGCCCGGCCCGGTGGGCTCAGCGCCTCAGCCCAGGGGGCCGCGCACGTGGAGGCCGCCGGAGAGGATCATGTCCAGCGACGCCATCAGCGGGTCGTAGCTCACCATGCCGCGGTACAGGTTGTGGTGCAGCAGGATGCCCAGGTAGCCGCCCATCATCGTGTGGGCCATGTGCACCGGGTCCACCTCCTGCCGGAACTCGTTGCGCTTCTGGCCGTAGCGGATCATCCCCGCCAGCACCGCCACGTAGAGGGAGATCTTCTCGCGCAGCGCCTCCGCCACGCGGTCGTTGGACTCCGCGGACTCGGCGGACAGCATCCCGAAGAAGATGCCGTATTCGCGGTGGTAGCGCAGGAACTGCGACGTGCGCGACACCACGAACACCAACTGCTCCCGGCCGGACAGGACGCGGCGCTCGGCGAGCAGCGGCGCGAACTCCATCAGGTAGCGCTGGTGCAGCTCATCGATGGCCGCCAGCAGCAGGTCTTCCTTGGTGGGGAAGTGCCAGTAGAGCGCGCCCGGAGTCATCCGGATGGCCTTCGCCAGGTCCGACATCGTCGTCGACAGGTAGCCCCGCCGGGCGAACAACGTGATGGCGGCCTCCAGGATTTCGACCCGCGTTCGCGCGGCCCGCTCCTGTTTGATTTCGCGCTTCGCAGGTTCCTTGCTCATTTCCAGGTAAATCTACACCTCACGCCAGGAGCGTCACCTTAACGATTTCAGACGGAGCGGCGACGCGCAGGGGCGGGCCCCAGAAACCGGTGCCCCGGCTGACATAGAGGTGCTTGTCGCCGTCCTGGAAGAGGCCGGCGTCGTGCTTCCAGATGGCGGAGACGGCCACGGTGAACGGGAAGAACTGCCCGCCGTGGGTGTGGCCGGACAACTGCAAGCCCATGCCCGCCTTCGCGGCGACATCCCAATTGGATGGTTGGTGCGCGAGCAGCACCGCGGCGCGGTCCGGCTGGCGGCCCTGGAGGGCGGCGTCCAGGTTGTAGCCCCGGGGCCCGCTGCGCATGGACCAGTCGTCCACGCCCACCAGGTCGAACGCGCCGCCCGCGTCGCCAATCGTCACGTGGCGGTTGCGCAGCACGTTGACGCCCAGCCCGGTGAGCGCGTCCGCCCAGGTGCTGGCGTTCCAGTAGTACTCGTGGTTGCCGGTGATGAAGTGCGTGCCCGCGCGGGCCTGGAGGTTCTGGAGCGCGGCGACGGAGTGGCGCAGGTCCGCCACCGTGCCGTCCACCAGGTCGCCGGTGATGGCGACCAGGTCCGGCTTGAGCGCGTTGGCCCGCCGCACCAGCTCGTCCATGAAGCGCCGCTGGATGACGGGCCCCACGTGGATGTCGCTCATGTGGACAAGGGTGAAGCCATCCAGCGCCCTGGGCAGGCCGGGCAGCCGCACCGCGATCTCGTTGACCACGGGCGGATGGAAGGCGCTCCACATGCCGTAGCCCGTGAGGCCGCCCGCCGCGAGCACCGCGCCGCCCGCGGTGGCCCGGGCGAGGAACCTGCGGCGCTCTTCATCCACGGGGGGCACGTGGGAATGCGCGGGCGGCACGGTGACGGCCAGGTCCGCCAGCGACGGCGGCGCGGCGGGGTCCGGCGCGGGCGTGGCGAGCGGCGCGGCGACGCCCCGGTGGCCTCGCGTGCGCGCCACGAGCCAGCGCACCGCGCCCAGCAGCACCAGGAAGAGCAGCAGGTAGACGGCGACGCCCATCCACGTCCACGCGAACACCGCGACGATGAACGCGGAGGGGATGATGCGCGTCACCACCCAGGACAGCAGCAGCGGCACGCACAGCGCCGTCAGCAGCACCTTGCCGGCCGCGCGCCAGGCTCGGCTCGTGGACGTGTCACGGAAGAGGCGCCGGTACAGGTAGACGTGGACCCAGACCGACGCGACGCTGACGAGGAGGATGAACAGGATGATGCGCAACGGGCTTTCCACCATGGGAGGCCCATCCTCGCGCGCGCGCGCCCCGGCGCAACCGGCATGCGCGTGAAGAAGCGTGAAGCGGGCCGGGAGCCCGGCGCCCTGTTACTTCCGGGTGGTGCCCAGCGCGGCGCCGATCTGCTGCCACTCCTGGGCGTAGGTGCCACGGGAGAAGGCGCGCAGGTCGTCGCCGGTCACCGTGCCCCGGGAGAGCGCCGTGTCGAGCGCCTTCACGATGGCGTTCTTGTGCGGCTGCTCGACGTACGGGTTGTCCTCGCGGAAGACCTCGCCGAAGAGCGTCTCCAGGCGGCCGTCCTGCTTCAGCCGCTCCACGATGCGGTTCTGCGACACGGGCGCGTCCGCGTGCGCGTGCAGCATGGCGGAGGCGATGCCGCTCTGCGCGTCCGCGTCCGGGAACTCCTCCAGCAGCCCCAGCTCCATGTCCGCCTGGGCGATGGACTCCGCGTCCGCCGGCGAGGGCGGGGCCTTCACGGCCGGCGTCTGCGCGGGCGTGGGGCGGGAGGAAGCAGGGGCGGGGCGCGCGGGCTCGAAGTCGCTGCGGCCCTGGAAGGAGCGCACGTTGGCGTTGGCGGGCGTCCGGCCCTGCGCGGCCCCCGGCTTCGTGTCGCGCGTGACGTCGCTCCGCTCGGACCGCTCGAACTCCGAGCGCTTCGGGGGAAGGGACGGGCGATTGCCACCATCGACGCGAGACATGAGGGGACTCCAAGCGCGGGGGAAGGCCCGTCGCGGTACTCGCGCCGGGTTGCGCACCTACATCCGTTATCGGTCCGTCCTTCCCCCGGGTTGCGTAGCCCCCCGGTCCACAAGCCCCGCCCGGCCGCCCGCCTGCCGCGTCACGGGCCCCTCCCAATCCTGGATCATCCAGCCTTGGCCGCCTTCTGGATGAGCCAACCCCTTGATTCCAGGGGGCTTTCATCCCGGACGGAAATCCGGCGCTTCGCCGCGATGCGTCACCCGGCGGGCGAGAAGATTTCTTCCAGGCCGGCCGGGAGGCTCGCCTGCCACGCGGGGTAATTATGGCCTCCGCTGTAGGGCCGGTACGTGGCGCGGTGCCCGGCCGCCTGGAGGAGGGGCAGGAGGCGCTGGTTGCCGTCCTGGAGGCCCTCGAAGCGGCCGCAGTCCATCCAGACGTGGAGCGGCGGCTGGCCAGTGCGCCGGGCCAGGTCGAAGACGACCATGTCGGTGCCTTCGATGGAGAAGGCGCCGGACTGGGACAGGACGCGGCCGAAGACGCGCGGCAGGCGCTGGGCCGCGTAGAGCGCCATCAGGCCGCCCAGCGACGAGCCCAGCACCGCGTGCGCGCCCGGCGTGCGCTGCTCGTCCACCAGCGGCAGGTGCTCGCGGGCCAGCGGGAGCACGCGCTGGTGCAGGAAGGCCACGGTGGCCTCGCTGCACGCGTACTCGGCGGTGCGGGCCGGGCCGCCGTTGGACACGAAGGCCATGGCCACCGCGCGCATGCGGCCCGCGGCGACGAGGTTGTCCACCACCCCGGGCAGTTGGACGCGCCGGAGGTAGTCGTCGCCGTCCAGCACCACCAGGAGCGGCACGGGCCCCTTCACGGGCGGCGCGTAGAGGGCCACCGCGCGCTTGGTGCCCACGGCCCACTCGTGCGTCGCCACCGCGTGGCGCGTCACGCGGCCCTTCGGCACGTTCCGGATGCGCCTGCCTGGCGGGGTCGCCTCGCCCTTCGGCATCCAGAAGCAGTGGTTGAAGCCGCCGAAGCCGTTGTCGGAGCGGCGCGGGTTGAAGGCGTCGCGCACGCGGCGGCCCTTCGCGTCCTGGAGCGCGTATTCGACGTAGGCGTCCTCGGGCAGCGCCAGCGAGCGCGCCCACAGCCCCTTGCCCACGCGCTCCAGCGGCAGGGGCGTGCCGCGCCAGTCCTGGAAGTCCCCCTGGAGGAAGACGGGGCGGGGGCCCTTCCACACGAAGGTGGCGGTGTCTCCGTCGATGAGCGGCGTGCCCTCCTTGCGCGCGCGGGCTTCCAGCGTCCGGGTGTCGTCCATGCGTGGCTCGCTCCGTGGGGGTCAGGGGGACAGCAGGTCGCGCAGCGCGCCGGTCAGGTCGGGGTGGCGGAACTGGAAGCCCGCCTCCAGCGCGCGCCGGGGCATCACCCGCTGGCCCTCCAGCGCCACGCGCGCCATCTCCCCGAAGCGCGCCCTGAGGACCAGGCCCGGCACCGTCAGCGCCGCGGGCCGCTCCAGCACCGCGCCCAGCGTGTGCGCGAAGGTCGCGTTGGTGACGGGCTCCGGCGACGTGGCGTTCACCGGGCCGGACAGCGTGGGGTGCTCCAGCGCGAAGCGCATCAACTGGAAGAGGTCTTCCCTGTGCACCCAGCTCACGTACTGCTGGCCGTGGCCCACCTTCGCGCCCGCGCCCATGCGGAACACCGGCAGCATCCGGTGCAGCACGCCGCCCGCCGGGTGCAGCACCACGCCGATGCGCAGGCGCACCGTGCGGATGCCCGCTCCTTCCGCGCGCAGGGCCTCCGCCTCCCAGCCCTGGCACACGTGGGCGAGGAAGTCGTCGCCGGGCGCGTCCTCCTCCGTCAGCGTCTGCCCCGCCCGGGCGCCGCCGTAGAAGCCCACCGCCGACGCGCAGACGAAGTGCCGCACGGTGCCCGCCTGCTTCATGGCCTCCACCAGCACGTGCGTGCCCTCCACGCGGCTCTGGTGGATGCGGTGCTTCGCCTCGTGTGTCCAACGTTGGTCCACCGGCTCCCCGGCCAGGTGCACCACCCCTTCCGCGCTCGCGAGCGCGTCCGGCGACAGCGGCGTGCTCCCGTCGAAGTAGGAGCCCGTCACCCCGGCGGGCAGCCGGCCGAGCGCGTGTTCCACGCTCCGGCTGAGCACGTGCACCGTGTGGCCGGCCTCCAACAAACCTTGAACAAGGCCTGGACCGAGGAAGCCGGTGGCGCCCGTGCAGGTCACCCTCAAGGGTGGACCTCCTTCTCCCGCTCCGCGGTCAGGTCCTGGCCCACCAACTGGCTCAGCGCGGTGAAGAAGCGGGCCTGCTCCTCCGGCTTCATGCGGCCGGAGTGGCGGTAGACCGGCGTGCCCTCCGCGTCCAGGAGCATCACCGTGGACGTCTTGGTGGGCAGCTTCAGGGGCGCCTGGCCCAGCGTGCCCTTCAGGTCCACCAGGATGGGCACGCCTGCCTTCTTCTCCTCGTCACGCACGTACGACAGGGCGATCTCCCGCGCGGGAAAGAAGTCGTACTTCTCCAGGTTCGCCACCGCGACCACGAACGCGCTCTCCAGCAGGCCGCGCTCGCGTCCCCGGTTGAACAGCTCTGCCTTCAACGACGCGTTGAGTGTCGTGGAGTCCTTGTCCTCGTAGAAGAGGATGACGGGTTTCCCACGCCAGCGCGCCAGTTGGGTCCGCTCTCCACTGGAGGTGCTTAACGTCGCGTCCACGGGCTCCGGCTCCGGAGGGGCGCCGCCCGCGCTCCCCGCCGCCAGGGTCACCGTCAACGCGCCTGCGATCCACGCCTTCATTGGGAGTCTCCGTGTACAAGGTTTTTGCAAACCTTAGACATAGCCTTGACAATCTCTGGACGCAAACGCTACCTCTAGGGGCGAAGGCTGCTGCCGCCGTGCTCCCGACTTCGGAGATCCGCTGTATGGCCACCCTGCTTTCCAACGTGCAGCAGACCTCCGCCGGAGCCGCCCCCCCTGAACACGCCTGGCTGCAGCTCGTGCAGGCGCAGGTGGAGGCCGCGCTCGCCCAGTTGTTCGAGCTGCCGGACGAACAAGCCCTGGACGCACGTTGGACACACGCGGCGGCGCAGGCGAGGGCCTATGCGCTGCGGCCGGCGAAGCGGCTGAGGCCGGCGCTGGTGCTGGCGGGGCACGGGCTGGCGCGCGAGAGCACCGCGGTGCCGCCGGGGCTGTGGCGCTTCGCCGCGGGGCTGGAGCTGTTGCACACGTTCCTGCTCATCCACGACGACGTGGCGGATCAGGCGGAGCTGCGGCGGGGCGGGCCGGTGCTGCACCGGATGCTGGCCCCGGGCCGCCCGGGCGAGGACCTGGCGGTGGTGATGGGGGACCACCTCTTCGCGCGCTCCTTGGAGGCGATGCTGGAGTCGGGGCTGGCGGGCGCGTCCAGCGTGGCGCGCTACTACCTGGGCGTGTGCCGGCACACGGCCGCCGGGCAGTACCTGGACCTGGACCTGGCGCGCGTGCCGCTGGCGGAGATGTCGCTCTTCCAGACGCTGCGCGTGGCGCACCTCAAGACGGCGCGCTACGGCTTCTGCGCCCCGCTGGTGTGCGGCGCGATGCTGGGCGGCGCGGACGCGGGGCTCCTGGAGGGCCTGGAGCGGGTGGGGCGCTCGGTGGGGCTCGCGTACCAGTTGCGCGACGACCTCATCGGCCTGTTCGGCGACGCGGCCGTGGCGGGCAAGGCCTCCGACGGCGACTTCACGCAGGCCAAGCGCACCTTCCCGGTGGTGGCCGCGTACGTGCGCGCCACGCCCGCGGGCCGCGAGGAGCTGGAGCGGCTGTGGGCGCTGCCGGTGGAGCGCAAGGACGACGCGGCGCTCGCCCGCGCGCGGGAGCTGGTGGAGCACTTCGGCGGCCGGGCGGCGTGCGAGCGCGCGGTGGAGCGGGCGTCGCGTTCGGCGCGGCGGAGCCTGCAGGCGCTGCCCAACCCCCATGGCCTGAGGGACCTGCTGGACTCCCTCATCACCCGGCTGTCGCGCCGCGCTTCCTGAGGACACCGTCATGAGCGCACAGGGCAAGCGGGTGGTGGTGGTGGGCGCGGGGGTGGGAGGACTGGCCGCGGCGGCGAGGCTCGCGCGGCAGGGCTTCGACGTCCAGGTCTTCGAGAAGACGCACGGCCCGGGAGGCCGGTGCAACCAGCTCCAGGTGGACGGGTTCACCTGGGACGTGGGCCCCACCATCGTGCTGATGCCGGAGGTGTTCGAGGAGACCTTCCGCGCGCTGGGCCGCCGCATCGAGGACTACCTCACGCTGGTGCGGTGCGACCCGAACTACCGGGTGCACTTCCGCGACGGCTCGGACGTCACCTTCACGTCCGAGCTGTGCACCATGGGCCGCGAGCTGGAGCGAATCGAGCCGGGGTGCTTCCAGCGCTACCTGGCCTTCATGGCGCAGGGCCGCGAGCAGTACCGCATCAGCCTGGACCACTTCGTGGGCCGCAACTTCAACGGCGTGAGCGACTACTTCTCCCCCGGCGTGCTGGCCAAGATCTTCAAGGCGCGCGCGCACCGCCGCATGTACGCGGACGTCAGCCGCTACTTCCAGGACGACCGGCTGCGCGCGGCGATGACGTTCCAGACCATGTACCTGGGCGTGTCCCCCTTCGAGTCGCCCGCGGTGTACGGCCTGCTGCCCTTCACGGAGCTGGGCGTGGGCATCTGGTTCCCCAAGGGCGGCCTGTACGCCATCCCGCTCGCGCTGGAGCGGCTGGCGCGTGAGGAGGGCGTGACGCTGCACTACGGCCAGGCGGTGGAGCGCATCCTCACCGAGGGCGGGCGCACCACGGGCGTGCGGCTCGCGGGCGGCGAGGTGGTGGCCGCGGACGCCGTGCTGTGCAACGCGGACCTGCCGTACGCGTACGAGAAGCTGTTGGATCCGAAGGACGCGCCGTTCAAGCGGGGGGAGAAGCTGCGCTTCACCTCCAGCGGCTACATGCTCTACCTGGGCATGAAGAAGAAGGTGCCGGGCCTGCTGCATCACAACGTGATGTTCGGCCGGGACTACGCGGGCTCGTTCGACGACATCTTCCAGCGCTTCCGCGTGCCGGAGGACCCCAGCTTCTACATCAACGTGCCCTCGCGCACGGACCCGTCGCTGGCGCCGGAGGGGAAGGACTCGCTCTACGTGCTGGTGCCGGTGCCGCACCAGCACGCGGACCTGGACTGGAAGGTGGAGGGCCCCAAGGTGCGCGCGAAGGTGTTCCAGCGCATGGCGGAGCTGGGCTACCCGGACCTGGAGAAGGACGTCGAGGTGGAGCGCGTCTTCACCCCGGATGACTGGGCGGGCACGTACAACCTGGCGCGCGGGAGCGCGTTCGGGCTGGCGCAGAACTTCTTCCAGATTGGCCCCTTCCGTCCGGCCAACGTGGACCCCCGCGTGAAGAACCTCTTCTTCGTGGGCGCCTCCACGCAGCCGGGCACGGGCCTGCCCACGGTGCTCATCTCCGCGCGGCTCGTCACCGAGCGGCTGACGGAGTGGGCGCACAAGCAGGGCGTGGCGCTGTCGCCTCGCGCGGGCGCCCCGGTGGAGGTGGCGGCATGAGCGTCACCGAGTCGCCAGCGCTCATCGCCCGGGGCTACCGGCGGGCCCGGGTCGTCACGCGCCACCACGCGAAGAGCTTCTTCTTCGCGTCGTACCTCCTCTTCGGACAGCGGCGGAAGGCGGCCTTCGCGCTGTACGCCTTCTGCCGGCGGCTGGACGACCTGGTGGACGCGGGCGAGAGCGCGCTGCCGGGCGAGGCGCCCATGGCCCTGGCGACGCGGCTGGCCCGGGCGCGCGAGCGCGTGGCGCAGGTGTACCTGCCGCTGCCGGAGCTGGCCTCGGAGGAGCTGGGCCCGCCGTCCGCGCGCCAGCCCTCCGCGGACGCGCCGTCGCCGTGGGACCCGAGCGAGTTCGCGGCGCTGCGCCACACCATCCACCACTACCGGATCCCGGAGCAGCCCTTCCAGGACCTCATCTCCGGCATGGAGATGGACCTGACGAAGGTCCGCTACGACACGTGGCAGGAGCTGGACCTGTACTGCTACCGGGTTGCAGGTGTGGTCGGGTTGATGCTGACGCCGGTGCTGGGCTGCGAGGACTCGCGCGCGGTGGAGCCGGCGGCGGACCTGGGCCGCGCGATGCAGCTCACCAACATCCTGCGCGACGTGCGCGAGGACCTGGAGCGCGGCCGGGTGTACCTGCCCTCGGAGGAGCTGCGCGCCTTCGGCATCACCGGGGACGACCTGCGCGCGGGGCGGGTGGACGCGAAGTGGCGCGACTTCATGCGCTTTCAAATCCAGCGCGCGCGGGCGTACTACGCGCGGGCGGCGGCGGGCGTGCGCTACCTCACCGGCTTCGGCAGCCAGCGCATGGTGCGGCTGATGGGCGCCATCTACGGCGACATCCTGCGGGACATCGAAGCGCGGGATTACGACGTCTTCAGCGGCCGGGCCCACACGACGACGGGGCGCAAGCTGGAGCTGGCGGCGACCGTGTTCCTGCGGCCCCGCGCCGCGCTGCCGGACGCGCCCCTGGCCCTGCCGTCCGCGCCGGTGCCGCTGCTGCCCACGGGCACGGGAGGCTCGCGATGAAGGCCTCGCGCGTGGCGGTGATTGGCGGCGGCATTGGCGGGCTGACGGCCGCGGGCCTCCTGGCGAAGGAGGGCCACGCGGTGACGCTGTTCGAGGGCGGCCCGTCGCTGGGCGGCAAGGCGCAGGCGGTGACGGTGGAGGGGCTCACGCTGGACACGGGGCCCACGCTGCTCACGCTGCCGGCGCTGGTGCGCGGCACCTTCGAGCAACTGGGCGCGCTGGACCTGCTGCCGCCGTTCACGGAGCTGGAGCCGCAGTGCACCTACCACTTCACGGACGGGTGCGGCTTCACGGCGTACAAGGACCTGGAGCGCATGGCGGAGAGCGCCGCGGAGCTGCGCCCCGTGGAGCGCAAGGGCGTGCACTCCTTCTACGCGGAGGCCGCGGCCATCTGGCGCGCGGCGGGCGAGCCCTACCTGGAGGCCCCCTTCGAGGGCATGGCCGGCTTCATGGCGCGCGTGGCCCGCAGGGGCATTGGCGCGATGCTGGCGGGGATGAAGCTGGACACGCTGCACGCGCTGGCGGCGAAGCACTTCCAGACGCATCACCTGCGGCAGTACGTGGGGCGCTTCGCCACCTACGCCGGCGGGTCGCCGTACGCGTCCAGCGCGGCGTTCGCGCTCATCCCGCACATCGAACATGCGTATGGCGTGCACCACGTGCGCGGCGGCATCGGCGCGCTGGTGGAGGCGCTGGGGCAGGCGGTGCGGCGGCTGGGTGTGACGGTGCACCTGGACACGCGCGCCCGCTTCGAGCGCGTCACGGGAGGCTACCGCGTGGAGCCGGTCGCGGAGCTGTTCGACAGCGTGGTGGTGAACGCGGATCCGCTGGCGTCGCTGCGCCGCGAGTCGGAGCCGCTGTCGCTGTCCGGCTTCGTGCTCCTCCTGGAGGTCGAGGGGCGCACGGCGGTCCCGCACCACGCGGTGATGTTCGGCGGGGACTACCGCAAGGAGTTCGACGAGCTCTTCGCGGGCCAGCTCGCCGCGGACCCCACGGTGTACGTCTGCAACCCGTCCGCCACGGACTCGAGCATGGCGCCGCCGGGCCGCACGGGGCTGTTCGTCATGGTGAACGCGCCGGCCATGCCGCTGGAGGAGGGCAGGGCGGAGCAGGCCCGGCGCGACTGGGAGTCCGGCGCGGAGCGCGTGCGCGAGCAGATGTTCGAGAAGCTCGTCCGGCACTACCCGGCGTTGAAGGGGCGCGTGCGCGTGGTGGGGCAGCGCTCACCGGTGGACCTGGCGGCGCGCGGGGCGCCGGGTGGTTCCATCTATGGCTTCCTGCCGCACGGCCGCTTCGGTCCGTTCCGCAGGCCGCGCATCCGGGGCGGCACGCCGGGGCTGTTCTTCGCGGGCGGCGGCACGCATCCGGGCGGAGGGGTGCCGCTGGTGATGCTGTCGGGCCGGTTCGCGGCGCAGATGGCGTCCGCGCACCTTCGGGAGGTCGCATGAAGGCCGTGCTTGCCCAGAACCTCCTGTCCGGCGCGGCGGAGTCCTGCGCGCTGCCGGCGCTGCCGGACATGGCGGGGGCGTACCGCTGGTTCTACGCGGACGTGAGCGCCGGGCCGTACAGCGCGGTGTGCATCTTCATGCTCGGGTCGTTGTTCTCCCCGCGCTACTCCGTCGCGGCGAGGCGCGGAGGCCACCCGCTGGCGTACAGCGCGGTGAACTTCGCGCTCTACCACCAGGGTGTGCGCAAGTTGTGGGTGCTCAGCGAGTACCCGCGCGTGGAGCTGCAGGGGCCGGGGCGGCTGCGCATCGGCAACTCCACGTTGACGCACGCGGTGGATGGCACGGTGCGCATGGAGGTGGATGACGGGACGGCGCCGTGGGGCCGTCCGGTGCGCGCCAGCCTGACGTTGCGTCCGCTGACGGGGCGGGGCACGGAGGTGCAGCTCATGCCGGGCCTGCCGCACTACTGGCAGCCCCTGGCGCCCCGGGCGGAGGCCCGGCTGGAGGTGTCCACGCTGGGCGTGACGGCGGAGGGCCTGGGCTACCACGACACGAACCACGGCCAGGAGCTGCTGGGCGCGCGGCTGTCCGGCTGGCACTGGGCGCGCACGCACCACGCGAACCACACGGTGGTGGACTACCACCTGCCGGACGGCGTGGCGCCGGTGCGCATGGTGGCGGGGGCGAATGGCGTGGTGTGCGAGCGCGGCCCGAGCCCCGAGGCGCGTCCCACGAGCCTGACGGGCTGGGGGCTGCGCGTCCCCGCGGAGCTGCACACGGGCAACGAGGTGGTGGGCGCGCCGCGCCTGCTGGAGTCGTCGCCCTTCTACGCGCGGCTGGAGTCGAGGCGGGACACGCTGGACACGATGGGCGAGGTGGCGGACTTCCGCCGCTTCCACTCCCCGTTCATCCGCTGGATGGCGCACTTCCGCACGCGCATGGGGAAGGCGGCATGAACGCGCTCGGCCTCTTCACGCTCGGGTGGACGGTGATGGCCGGTGGCTTCAGCGCGGTGGCGCTGGCGCGGCTGTACCGCCGCGCGCCCGTGACGGCCACGGGCGCGCTGCCCTCCGTGCTGCTCCTGCGCCCCGTGGACGCGCCCACGCCGCTGGAGCTGGACAACCTGGAGCTCCCCATCGACTACGCGGGGCCGCTGGAGCAGGTGGTGCTGTCGCCGTACCGGCCGCGCCTGGCCGAGGGCGTGCGCTGGCTCCCGAGCGACCCGGTGTGCCCCAACCGCAAGGTGGGCCACCTGCTCTACGCGCTGGAGACGCTCGATGTCCGCGGGCGCGTGGTGCTCGCGGTGGACGCGGACGTGGCGGTGACGGGCGCGCTGGTGAGGGGGCTCGCCGCTCCGCTCGTGGCCGGCGCCGCCTTGAGCACCGCCGCTCCCACGCCGGTGGGCGCGGTGGATGCGGCGGGCCGCGCGATGGCCGGACTGCTCCGCTACACGCACCACAGCTTCCGCGCGCTGCACGCGATGAGCGCGGGCGCGCAGGCCGTGTGCGGCAAGGCGCTCGGGCTGTCACCGCGCGCGGCGGAGGAGCTGGCCGGGCTGTCCGACCACATCGGCGAGGACCTGGAGCTGGCGAAGCGGCTGCACGCGCAGGGCCTGGACGTGGCGCTGTGCCCCGCGCCCGCCTGGGTGCCCGTCGCCAACGGGACGTCCTGGCGGGTGCCGCTGGAGCGCTTCACGCGCTGGATGCAGGTGCTCGCGAGCCACCGGCCGGCGCTGTATCCCACCGTGCCGCTGCTCTTCACGCCCACCGTGCCCCTGCTGCTGCTCGCCGCGTGGCTGCAGGAGCCCGCCGTGTGGAGCGCGGTGGCGGCGCTCGTCGCCGTGCGCACGCTGCTGTCGCTGCGCCTCGCCGCGCTGAGCCGCGTGCCCTCGGAGGCGGACCGGGACCACGCGCTGACGGACTGGGTGCGGGGGGAGCTGCTGCTGCTCGCGGCCTTCGCGGCCTCGCTGACGCGGCAGGGACGGGTGACCTGGCGCGGCCATACCTACGCGCTGGAGGCTGGGGGACGCATGGTGCGGGTGGTGTCGCAGTGGAGTGGAGGCCCGGGATGACCTACGCGCGCTTCCTGGGCCTCTTCGTCGTCCTGCCCATCCTGTTCCTGCTCGTGCGCTACCGCCGCACGCTGTCATGGCGGGGGCTGGCGCCCATGGGCCTGCTGCTCATCATCGTCTACGCGGCCACGTCGCCGTGGGACAACATGGCCGTGAAGTGGGGCCTGTGGGGCTTCGACCCGGAGCGCATCTGGGGCGTGAAGCTGGGCTACCTGCCGCTGGAGGAGTACCTCTTCTTCGGCCTCCAGACGCTGCTCGTGGGCCTGTGGGCGCGCGACCGGCTGGAGCGCGTGCTGGCGAAGAAGCCCCGGCCCGTGGCTCCATCGCGGGAGCCCGCCCGCGCGGAGCGGACCCTGGAGCCTTCCGAGGTGTCGCCATGATGGAGACGCGCTGGGCGTACCTCATCCACCTGCTGGGCTGGACGCTGCCGGTGATTGCCATCCAGTTGGTGGCGCTCGTGATGCACTACAAGGCCCGCTCGGGGGAGGTGTTGCGCGCGGTGCTGCCCCCGGCCCTGGTCGTGGGCGTGTACCTGTCCATCGCGGACCACCTGGCCATCTCCACCGGCATCTGGAACTTCGGTGAGGGGCGCCACGTGGGCGTGTACGTGGGCGCCGTGCCGCTGGAGGAGATCCTCTTCTTCCTCATCACGAGCGTGCTGGTGTCGCTGGGGCTCGCGCTGTTCACGGCGCTCCTGCGGCTCAGGGAGGCTCGGGCGTCTTGATTCGCGCGGCCAAGGGTGGGCCCTTCGGGTGGGCGGTGGACCGGTACATCGGGTGGAAGGTCCGCTCGACGTTCCGGGGCCTGTGGGTGCGCGGCGAGCTGCCCGCCGACGGCGTGGGCCGGCTCGTCTACCTGAACCACACCAACTGGTGGGACGGCTTCGTGCTGCACCAGCTCTGCCAGGTGGCGGGCTGGGACGGCTACTGCCTCATGGACGAGGACAACCTGCGCCGCTACCCCTTCCACACGAAGATGGGCGCCTTCAGCATCCGCAAGCAGGACGCGATGTCGTCCCTGTCCTCGCTGCGGTACGCGAAGGAGCTGCTGCGCAAGCCGAACGCGGCCGTGTGTGTCTTTCCGGAAGGCGAGCACCGGCCCTTCGGCGTCCACCCGCTCCAGTTGGAGCGCGGCGTGGAGCTGCTGGCCCGCGCGGCGAAGGCGGAGTGCGTGCCCATCGCCATCCGCTACGCCTTCTTCGAGCACGAGCGGCCGGACGTGTTGCTGGAGGTGGGCGAGGTCCACGAGGCCGGGCCGCTCGCGCGCTTCCAGGGCGGGCTGGAGGCGGTGGTGCGGCGCGTGTCCGAGGTCACGAGCCTGGAGGGCTTCACGCAGAAGCTGTCGGGGGCGCGAGGCGTGGCGGAGCGCTGGGACCGCGCGCGAGGCCTGGGCCCATGAGCCTGCGCATCCGCACCATCGCCCGGCTCACGGGCATCCGCGAGGCCACCCTGCGCGCCTGGGAGCGCCGCCATGGCTTCCCGCGCCCGGAGCGCAGCGAGAACAACTACCGCGTCTATTCACGCGACGAGTTGGAGGCCGTCCGCCGGGTGGCGAAGCTGATGGAGGAGGGGCTCTCGGTGAGCGAGGCCATCGCCCAGGTGCGGGACGAGCCCCGGCCCTCCGCGCCGTCCGGGGCGCGGCGCATGGAGCGCTTCTGGGCGGCGGTGATGGTGCTGGACGCGGAGGGCGCGGACGCGGCGTTGTCCGAGGCCCTGGAGGGACTGGACGCCACCACCTGCTGCGACGCCGTCCTCATCCCGCTGCTGCGCGAGATGGCCTCGCGCCTGGACGTGGCGCGCGAGCACATGGCGTCCGCGCTGGTGCGGCAGCGGCTGCGGATGCTGCTGGCGGGGATGGAGCGCGTGGGCGACGGGCCCCGGGCGCTGCTGGCCTGTCCGGCGAAGGACCACCACGAGGGAGGGTTGCTGGCGCTGGGGTTGCACCTGAAGGCGCGGGGGTGGCGGGTGACGCTGCTGGGCGCGGACACGCCCTCGGAGGCGTTGGAGGGGGCGTGCATGCAGGTGCGCCCGGACGTGGTGGCGCTGTCGTTCATCCGCCACCGGGATGCGGACGACTTTGTCGAGGTGTTGTCCGGAGTGATGCATGCGTGCGCGCCGGTGCCGGTGGTGGTAGGCGGGCCCGGCGCGAGGGAGCACCTGAAGACGCTGTTCACCCTGGGCGCGCAGTACGCCGAGTCCGCGGACGAGTTGATCGCCGTCTGGAATCAAGCAAGGAACGCGCAGAACCGACCGTGAAGCACGCACACCATGGCTGAGCGCACCTATCGCATCCACATCGCCGCGGAGCTGTCGGGGGTCCGCGTGGAGCTCATCCGGGCCTGGGAGCGCCGCTACGGGGTGCTCGAGCCGGAGCGCACGCCCGCGGGCTACCGCGTCTACACCGACCGCGACGTGGCCCTGCTCAAGCGGCTCAAGGCGCTGACGGACGAAGGCGTGGCCATCAGCGAGGCGGCGAAGCTGGTGCCCCAGTTGCGCGCGGAGCTGGAAGCGGCGCCCCCTGCGCGCGCGGAGGGCTCCGAGTCGCGGACCGGAGCGCAGCCGGAGAGCTGGCGCGTGGCGGTGCTGGCCGCGGCCGAGGCGTATGACCAGCCTCGCGTGGCGCGCATCCTGGATGAGGTCCTGGCGGCGCTGCCGCCCGTGAAGGCCTTCGAGGACGTGCTGGTGCCGGTGCAGCGCGAGGTGGGCGAGCGCTGGCACGCGGGGACGTTGACGGTGGCGCAGGAGCACCTGGTGACGCAGGTGGTGCGCGAGCGGCTGGTGAGCCTGCTGCATGGCTCTCCCCGGGGAGGGCGCAGGCACGCGGTGCTGGCGTGCTTCCCGGAGGAGGAGCATGAGATTGGCCTGTTGGGCGTGGCGCTGCGGCTGCGGCACGCGGGCATGCGGGTGACGCTGTTGGGGCAGCGCGTGCCGGCGGAGGGGCTGGGCGAGACGGTGGCGCGGGCAAGGCCAGACGTGGTGGGCCTGTCGGCGGTGACGAACCGGGGCGCCACGGTGTTCGAGGACGTGCTCACGCGCATCCGGGATGCAGTGCCCCAGGGGCTGCCCCTGTGGGTGGGAGGCCCCGCGGCCCAGGCGCACGCGGACGTCTGCGAGCGCCTGGGCGTGAGGCTCTTCACCCACGAGGACGACTGGACGCGGATGGCGGGCTGAGCGTCACTCGCGGCAGAGCGGGGGCAGTGAGCGGGCCAGACCGACGGCCGCGTCCACCTGCCCGAGCGCGGTGGTGAGGGCCTGCTGCGCGCCGCCGGGGTTCCCCGCGAGCACCGCGCTGGTGGCATCGCGCAGGCTGCTGACGCCGGAGGTGACCGTGGCGAGCGGCGCGCGGAGGCCCGTGGTCAGCGCGGAGGGGGCCAGCAGCGCCAGCGCCGCTTCGGCCTGGGTGACGGCCAGGAGCGCGGCGGTGTTCTGCTGGGCCGCCGCGAGGAGGGCGAAGACGTTCTTCGAGGACAGGGCATTGGCGGTGGTGGCGGCCGCGGTCTGCGCCGCGTTCACGGCGACGGTGACGGCGGTGATGGCCACGGCCTCCGTGGAGTCGGTGTTCACGCACTGCTGGGATTGCGCGGAGGCCGGCGCGACGTAGAGGGCCACGGACAGGACGGCGGCGGACAGCCAGTTCTTGCGGAGGGTCATGGGGATGTCGGGGGAATGGGGGTTGGAGGAAGGGGAGGCGGGACAGCAACGAATAGCTGGGTCCGCCCCTCCACTCCGTCAATCCATTGCGGACTCCGGGGCGAGCGGCTGTGTCTCCGAGGACGCGGGCGCTGAAGGCGCCTCCACGTTGTCAGGAAGCCACACCTGTCTTCTCAATGCGTGAGCACTCCTGTCGCGTCGGTCTGGGCGGCATTGGGACGGTTCTATTCTTCCAGAGGAAGCGTCCCGTCCTTCCAAGCGCGCAGGGTCATCGCCGCACTGACACTCAGCAGCGTCGGCGGCGGCATCGACAACAGGGCGAGCGCACGTTCAGCCTCGCTGGGGGCGAAGCGCAGGGCGGCCGTCGCGGCCCAGTACCGGGTCCCCGGCTCCGGATCGGTCAGCAATCCCAGCAGGCCTTTCTCCGCATCGGGCCCGCGGTTACGCAACTCCTTCCTGACGGATGCCGCGAGAAGGTAGTCCTTGTTTGCAGCCCGAGTGTCGCGCGCATTCAGTAGGCGACCATGCCTGGCTGAAACCTCGCGAAAACGCGCAATCAACTCTTCTGTCCCCAGCACCTTGAGGTCACGTGCTTTCATGGGATGGCTCCGAAGTCCTTCAGGGTTTGCAGTCCAAAGGCGCGCTGCTGCGCGTAGGATTGCGTCCGAAGCCAATCCCGGACGATCTGTCCTCCGGAGACAGCCTGTCTGGAGGAATAGTATGAGCTGACCATTTTGTGGAGTTGCTCATCGATCGCGATGACATTCTCTGTGTTGTGTATGGCCTCGGATCCAAAGCGCTGCACGTTTCCGGGCGTCTGTTCGACGATGTGGTGCCATTGTTTCCCGCTGCCTGCTGGCCCCATTGCCTTCTTGAAGCCACTGAAGGACTTCCACGCCTTCAAGCGGGACGTCACCGGTCCATTCGATGACATGGCCACGGCGCCTGGCGCCAGGCCAAACGTGAAGCCGTCCGTGGCGATGGCGACCGTCTCGACCTGCCCCACGGCGGCGTAGACCACACCGGCCTCCGCCTCGGCCCGGAGCGCGGCCTGGGCTGCCCCTGGCAGGCCTGGGAGCTTCGCCCCCAGCGTCGCGCCCGTGCTTCCGATGGCCGCCGTCGCCAGCATCACGAAGGCCCGCGCCGCCTGCCGGCCCATCACCTTGCCGAATCGCTCTCCCGCTCCGCGCAGTTCGTCGAACGTCAGCGCGGCATCCGACTCCGCCATCAGGTACCGGAAGCCCTGGATGAGCGCCCAGAACGTGTCGATGCCCACGTAGGCGATGAGCCCTGCCGTGAGCACCGCCGCCACGCCCTTCGTCGCGGGCTCCGGCACCGTCCAGAGCAGCGCATACGTGACCGCTGTCCACAGAGCGGCCTGCATCAGCGCTTCGGGATTCGCCATGTCCTTCACGGCCTCCCACAGCTCCTCCAACACCGCCCCCTTCGCCATCGCGAGCGCCAGGGCGAAGCGCGCGTCCCCAGAGACAACCGGGCTCTCCTTCAACAGACCCAGACAGTCACCGGCGCGTCCGGTCCGTCCGCACCAGCGCAAGTAGGCGCGGGTCAACTCCACGTCTGGCTGCGCCTGCTCGGACGACAGGTGCTCCCCCGGCCCGAGCGGCGTGATGCGGCGGCGCTGCACATCCATCAGGTACGAACCGCTCCGGGGCTCCACCTCGAAGAGGCGCCGGGCGGCCTCCTGGGCACGCGGCGACAACCGAAGCCCCGGGGTCAGCCGCGCCACGGCCTCCTTCAGCGCCCCCGCATCCAGCGGGACCGGCCGGACCGCTCCCTCCGCGCGAGGCACGTGGACGACAGGCGCACCGCGCCCCGTGTCGAGCCGGACGGCCTTCGTCGCACCGCTACACCCGACCAGCGCCCAGAGCAGGGACAGCACCAGCCGTGGAAGCCGCATCAGGCGTTCCCTTCGTGCACCGGAGCGAAGGGGGAGCGGGTCGAGGCATGCGGAGGCCGCTCCGGGGCAATGCCGGTCATGGTAGCAGCGGCCGTTCAGGGACGGCCATTGCCAAGATAGTAACTTCAGGCCTGCTGGCCCATGGAGCGCCCCTCACTCAGGGTGCGCTTTGCGGCCCCGTCACGCGAGTGAAGAACACTCCCAGGTTTCCGACCTCCTCCAGCGCACTCTTGATCTCCGCCGATACGATGAGCGCGGAGAGATATCCTTGGATGCGGAAGACCCGGGCGCCTTCTGTCGTGGCCGGGTTGATACGCAGGCCGTGGATCGCACGGTACGTTCCGGCCCTCTCCGGCGCGACTCCATCTGAAGGATAGACTTGCACTTCCTTGGAGTTCTTTTCGTCAACACACCCGAAACGTTTGGTTGCGTTGATGATGTAGAGGTTTCTGCTTTCCCCTTCGATCTTGATGGGGAAGGTCTGGACGTCGTCGGGCGCCAGCTTGCGAAAGACATTCGCGACCTGCTCGTCCGCGATGGGGATTCTCCCCGAATTCGCCACCGAGAAGGAGCGCCGCGGCCCTTCATGGAAAGGTCTGCTCGTGAGAGGTCCGGGGTCTGGCAGGTGCCTTCCGTCACCGAACATCCAGGGATCATCCAGCTCACCGCCAGATGCCAGAGCAGGCAGCGCCAGGGCCCACTGGGGAACGTCCGCAATCCCTATGTCGTAGAAGTCTTCGTCGGTCATCCCCTAACCCTTTCTTGGAGCGATGAGGAGTCGAAGCTCGGAACCTGGCGTCAGCAGGTCATTCGCGATCTGCGCAAGCTCCTCGAGCAATCGCTCGCGGCACGCGTCCTGGGTCCTGCATTTTCCCAGCGCGTCATTCAGCCTTCGCAGAACAGCCTCATGGTACTTGCTCGGATGCGGCCCCTGATGTCCACCCAGACGAACCTTGTTGGCGACATCGTCCAAGGACAGCCCAGCACGGGAGAAGATTTCTTCGCACAGCGGCGTCCAAGGCCCTCCGGAGACAGCGGAGACCAGATTCTTGTTCGTGCAGATGTGATGAACCGGCCCGTCGGCGTCACCTGGAATCTGGCCGTTGGAGTACATCGCGAGAGCAGCCGCTGCGCCAGGAGCCAACGCGACGTTGAGCACCCCCGCGGCAGGCAGCGCGATGGACGTCACGCCGCCGTTCAGCGCAGCCGCGAGCTGGAATCCGCCCTCGGCTTGCCCCCGGAGCGCGGCCTGGGGGAAGCCCGGGAGCTTGGGGCCCTGGGCGGCCATCGCGTTCTTCCCGCCCAGCGCCGC
>NZ_JAIQDD010000041.1:0-56988 GCF_020036995.1 Corallococcus sp. AS-1-12
CGGCCTCGTTTCGGTGGTGCTCACCGGGGATCGTTACGTCGCCTTTCTCGTTTCCACACCCTCTGTGACTACCTCCGTGCACCAGCTTCCACGCCTTGCGGTCCAGCGTGTACTTGTCCCGCTTCTGCCAGAAGCCCATCCAGCGATCGACCAGGACGATGCCGTTGCCCTTCGCCTCCGTCAGCGCGTGCACGTCCCCCAGCAGCTTCACCGCCTTGCCGTCGTAGCCATAGACGAAATAGCGGTGACCGTCGTCCAGCTCCCCCAGCGTCTGGACCCGCAACTCCTTCCACCTGTCGCCCGTGTCCAGGTCCACCACCTGGAAGCCAGACACCTCGTTGCCGGCCGCGTCGCCCTTCGACGTCGCGCCGCCCACCTTCAACGTGAACTTCCCGTCCTCCCCCGCCGTGAGCGACACCGCCTCCGGCTTGCCGTCCCCGTCCAGGTCCACCTGCGCGGACTTCACGAACCCGCTGTCCTGCGCGAACACAGGCGCACCAGCGAACAGCACGGCGGACGACAACACGGCCAGCAGGGATGTCTTCACGGGAGCAGGACCTCGGTCGGAGAGCAGGACGGCGCCACGCTAGCCCCCCGAGCGGCGGAAGCGCCCCCGGAAGTGCTGGTCCAGGTACACCTCCGCGCGCGCCAGCGATTCCCGCGTCTCGGGAGCCAGGGTCAGCGAGGCCGCGGCCACCCGCGCCTGGCGCATCGCGGGACCCCTTCCGCCCTCAGCGGAACCCACACCGCCCACCACCGCGTCCACCTTCGCGTGCGCCGTCTCCACCACGCCCTTCGCCTCCTCCAGGGACACCTCTCCCTCCGCCAGCGCGTTGAACAACTGGCAGCGGTAGCGGCGGCAGGCCTCCGGACGCTCCGCGTAGACCGTGCAGCACAGGCCCTCCAGCGCGGCGCAGCGCTGGGGCAGCACCACCGCGCCGTCCTCCTTCACCGCCAGCGACAGGCCCCGCTGGCGCAGGGCCTCCGCCTCGGCGGGCTGGAGCGGCACCTGGGTGAAGAGGGTGCCGTCACAGCACATGCCGCAGTGGAGACAGAGGGTGGAGAGGGCGGAGGACATGGCGCGCCAGGGGATAACGCCTCGCGGGCGGGCGAGTCATCCCCGACGTGTGTCGCGCCGGCCTCCGTCCTCCAAGGCAAGCCATGTGTCACCAGTCGACATGCGACATGCCCTGCGTGTTCCATGTGTCGGAATCACCCTGTGTTTCCGGGGTCCACACGACCCGAGGGGAGGGACGGGGCTGAACCTGTCTTGAAAGGCGATGCTCCTGTCCGTGAAGGAAATCCCCGACTCGTGAGAAACCAATTCGCGACAGTCCAATGCGTGGCCGACGATCCGGCCCGAAGGTCTCAGTGCACAAGGGGTGAAGGATCTCCACTCTGTGGGAATCCGAGTTCCCCGGGTCACGCGTAACTGGGGACAACACAGTGACTTCGGACGTCGTAGAATCATGCCCCGTAGGACATCAGGGAGCCCCCGCATGCACACCGACACTCACGACGCGCCGGCCGGCCGCGAAGCACTCCTCGGATACCGGGTGGGAACGGAGCTCAGCGCGGCGGCCTCGTTTGGCGAGGACTTCTCTCCCGGACGTCTGGTGCAGTTGTCGCTGGAGCACCTGACGCTCCACCTGGAGTCGCGCACGGTGCCCCGCAAGGGACAGGCCGCGTCCGTGGTGGTGGGTGAGGGCGAGCGGTGGGCCACCGCGCTGGACGCGGAGGTGATTGGCGTCAACGCCATGCGCCCGGAGGTGAGCCTGCGCTTCGTCGCGCCGCCGCTGGACGCGGGCCGCCGCATCGTGGGCCTGCTGGAGTCGCTGCGGGACAACGGCCTGTTGCTCACGCCGGAGACGCGGCCCGTGTGGCGCGAGCAGATCGACCACGCGGACCGCGTCGCGCGCATCTGTGAAGCGCTCGCGTCCCGCCAGGCCCGCGGCGTGCTGCGCTCGCGTGACGGCCAGGCCGTGGTGGAGGTCACCTGCGCCTTCTTCGAGCCGCTCCAGGACGCGTTCGGCTGGCAGTTGCACGGCACGCTTCCCCCCGGGCCCCTCACCCTGGAGGCGTTCGGCTACTCCAGCGTGGTGCACTTCAACGCGGACGCCGCGCGCGTGGAGGGCGGCGTGCTGTTGATGCCGGCGCCCACGTCGCTGGTGCGCTTCCGCCACCGCTGGCTGCGCCGCACGCAGGCCCACGCGTCCTGCACGGTGGAGTTCGACCATCCGCTCTGGCCCCAGGTGCACGTGCACCGCGGCCTGCTGGATGTCTCCTATGAAGGCCTGTCCTTCCTCACCGAGCCCGGCGAGGACCTGATGTACCCGGGCCTGCGCCTGCCGGTGATGGAGGTGGGGCTGGAGGGCCACGCGCCGGTGCGCCTGCGCGCGGAGGTGCGCAACATCTCCAGCACGCCCCACGGCCGCCGCTGCGGCGTGAGCGTCCGGCCCCTGGACGCCGAAGGGGCCCGCGCGTGGCGCGCGCTGGTGGAGGCCCAGGCCCACCCCACCACCAAGGTGGAGGGCGACTGGAACGACGCCACCTGGAAGCTCTTCGAGCGCTCCGGCTACTTCCGCCTGCCGGGCAAGGAGCCGGAGAAGTTCACCAGCCTGCGCGACCAGTTCTCCCGCACGCAGGACAAGCTCCAGGAGGCGCCGCTGCTGGGCTACCGCGTGGTGCGCCCCGCGGAGGAGGGCATGGAGGCCACGCTGTCCGTGCTCAAGCCGTACGCGGGCAGTTGGATGGCGCACCAACTGGCGCGGCACCAGCCCCCGGGCAGCCGCTCCACCGCCCGCGAGGCCCTGCGCGACATCTACCTGCGCGGCTACGAGCCCACCCAGGCGGACCCGGAGGTGAAGTGGTTCTTCGCCTACTGCGAGGCGAACGTGCGCTGGGTGCGCTACACGAAGTTCGACTTCGCCACCTGGTACGCGCACACCGGCCAGACGTGCCTGGTGCCCTTCCGCCTGATGGAGGGCGAGGTGGACAGCGCCTGGACGCGGCCGGAGAACATCGCCGTGGACTCGCCCACCCAGGAGGAGCGCGCCAGCTTCTTCGCCCGCGTGGCCCACACCCGCCCGGAGGCCTACCGGGAGGCGCTGGACCTGGTGCCGGAGCGCTTCGACCTGGAGACCACGCGCACCGGCTGGGGTGACGCGGGCCTGTCCCGCGAGCGCGAGCTGGTGGTGGCCCGCCACGAGGGCCGCGCCGTGGCCTTCGCGGTGTTCGAGTCCGCGCAGCCGGGCCTGAACCTCTTCAACGTGCTGGACGGCGTGCGCCTGGTGCCGCTGGAGGACGACGCGCGCCCGGAGGTGCAGGACGCGTTCGTGGCGCTGCTGGGCCGCGCGGCGGAGTGGTACCGCGCGCGCGACCGCAAGGTGTTCGTCCACTACGTGGAGGCCACCTGCGTGGAGTACGCGGAGCGCGTGTCCCTGGCGGACCTGGGCGACGGCAAGCTGTGGGTGATGTCCGCCCGCCTGCTGCCGGAGTTCCTGGAGCACCTCTGCGAGTCCACCACGCCGCGCGCGGCGTAGTGGCGGCTCGCTTCAGGCAGTGACGCGAGGGGCGGCTAGAGCCCCTCGTCGTCCGGGTCCGGATAGGACTCCAGCTCCTCTTCCTCCTCCTCCACCGCCACCGGGGCGGGCGCCTTGGCGTGGCGCCCCTTGCCGCCCTTGCTCTCCTGCGCGGGCGCGCCGAAGTCCGAGTCCGGGCCCACGATGTAGCCCTGGCGCCCCTGCTGGATGCGGCGCAGGAGCCCCTCCTGCTCCAGCGCCTCCAGCAGGCGCGCGAAGGTGGAGAAGCCGTGGTCGCGCTCGTCGAAGTCGGGCTCCTTGCGGACGATGGTCTCCTTGATGAGCGACGGGTTGAGCGGGCCCGTCGCGCGGCGCAGCAGGCTCTGCACCACCTCGCGCGCCACGGCGGGCACCTCCGCCTTGGGCTTGCCGCCCTTGGACTCGGCGGCCTCCTTGCCGCCAGCCTTGGCGTCGTGGCCCTTGTCGTGGCCCTTCCCGCCCCGCTTGCCGCCCTTGCCCTCGTCGGACTTGGAGCCCCGGCCGCCGTGGTCGCGGTCCTTCTCCTTGTGGGAGCCGTCGCCCTTGTGCTTGGGCTTCATGTAGATGAACTGGTCGCACGCCCGCACGAACATCTGGGAGCTGGCCTCGCGCACGGCCAGGCCGATGACGGTGCGGCCGTTCTCACGCAGCTTGTACGCCAGGGGGCAGAAGTCGCTGTCGCCGGAGGCGATGACGAAGGTGTCGATCTGCTCGCGCGCGTAGCACAGCTCCAGCGCGTCGATGACCAGGCGCATGTCCGCGCTGTTCTTGCCGGCGCGGGTGGAGGGGGGCACGTCCACCAGCTCCACGCCCACGTCGTGCAGGCGCTGCTTCGCGTCCTCGAAGCGCGACCAGTTGCAGTACGCGCGGCGGAAGACGACCTTGCCCTGCTCCAGGAGCTGGTCCAGGGCGGGCTGCAGGTCGAAGTTGTTGGCGCTGATGCCGGTGTTGGTGACCAGGTTCTCGAAGTCGATGAAGAGGGCGATGCGGTGCTGCTCGTCGGTACGTCCAGCCAAAGGTGCCTCGTATTCGTATGCGAGCGGTCCTTGGCTCGCGTGCGCGCCACCCTACTGTGGGGAAGCTGCCTCACGCACGGCCCGTGTTCCGCCGCTGAACATTCAGTGCCACCCACCCTACGTTGGGACAGACCCCGGGGGCAGCGCCCCCGTGACACGGAGGTGGCACCATGATGCACGGATTCACCCGACGTTGGCGAGCCATGGCGTGGACCGCACCGACGCTCGGCCTCTTGTTGTGCGCGGGGCCCGCGCTGGCGCGTGAGCCCCAGATTGGTAGGGGCTATGACGCGGGGCCCGGCTACGAATCGCCGAACGCCGAGCCCGCGAGCACCAGCCGGTCGAACGTCGTCAGCACCGTGCCCACGCTGACGCCGGACTTCGTCTCCCCGGGCCGGTCCGTGCGGCAGATCACCCTGGACCCGGACAAGATGCGGCAGGTCAGCGGCCCGGTGGTGAAGCGCTCCGGGATGATCCTGTACGTGCACGACGTGACCGGGCCGGTGGTGCCGCTGGACATGAGCAACCTGACCATCACCAAGCAGCCGGAGAAGGGACAGCAGGTCCTGGCCCTCTACCAGGTGGACCAGACGGACAACGTGGCCCTGTCCCTCCAGGGGGAGAAGCTGGACTAGTCCGGCTTCGCGCCGCCGCGCACCTCGTCCAGGACGCTCAGGTCCACGAGCCCCGCGAGGTCATCCCCGGGGATGAAGCCCAGGGCCTTCGCGTGCTCGGCGGACGTCTTCAGCGCGGAGGGCACCGGATCCAGGCTCGGCTCCAGGCGGGAGAACGCGTCCTGGAGCACGGGCGCCTTCAGGGGCTTGCGCGTGAGCTGGCCGAAGGCGGCGTTGACGGACGTGGCGAAGGCCGCCGGGTCCGCGCGCCAGCGCTCGGTGAGCTGGGTGTGGATGCGCAGCAGCGCCGCGATGCGCGGGCGCTGCGTCTCCAGCACCTTCTTCGTCGTCACCACCACCGTGGTGGGGAAGCGCCTGTCCGGCCAGAGGTCGCGCTCGTCCACCAGGATGTGACCG
Source organism: Corallococcus sp. AS-1-12 (assembly GCF_020036995.1). Lineage (NCBI taxonomy): Bacteria > Pseudomonadati > Myxococcota > Myxococcia > Myxococcales > Myxococcaceae > Corallococcus > Corallococcus sp. AS-1-12. Next base: position 5,608 of record NZ_JAIQDD010000041.1, read on the forward strand.
CCCCCCTCGGCGAGCATGCGCGCGCCCCAGGGCTCGGGCACCCACGCCCCCTCGATGGCGCCCTGGAGGTACTGCGCCAGGATGTCCGGGTTGCTGATGGGAATCACCTGCACGTCGCCGCCCGCGTCCGTGGCCAGGCTCAAGCCCTGGGCCTTCAGCCAGGTGCGCAGGGCGATGTCCTGGGTGTTGCCAAGCTGGGGGGTCGCCAGCTTCCTGCCCTTGAGCTCCGCGGCCGTCTTCACGTTCTTCACCACCAGCACCGCGCCGCCGTTCACCGCGCCCGCGATGATGCGCAACTCCTTGCCGGCCTTGAGGTACGTGTTGATGGCGGGGCCCGGCCCCACGTAGGCCACGTCCACGGAGCCCGCCACCAGCGCCTCCATGGCCGCGGGGCCCGCGTTGAACTGCCGCACCTCCACGTGGCCCATGCCGGGCTGCGACCCGAAGAGCCCCTCCGCGTTCGCCACCAGCGCCTGCGCGTGCGTGATGTTGGGGAAGAAGGCCACGCGCAGGGGCGCGTTGGCGCCAGAGGGCGTGTCCTTCTTGCAGGACGTGACACCCGTCAGGAGGACGGCGCAGACACCGAGGACCAGGGACAGCGGACGCGCGGAAGACATACGTGTCACGCTAATGGAGGTTCCCCGCCTGTTATCAATGCCCACGAGGGCCGAAGCGTCTTTCGGCTCACACGGACGCCGTCAGGCCCCACCGGCGCCTCAGGCGCGTCTCCACCGTCTGGAAGAGGACGCGGTCCACCGTGATGCCGATGAGGATGATGGCCAGCATCACCGCCATCACCTGGGACACGTCCATCAGCTCGCGGCCCATGGTGAGCAGTTGGCCCAGGCCGCCGGAGACGAAGAGCAGCTCGCCCGCGAGCAGCGCGCGCCACGCGAAGCTCCACCCCAGCTTGAGGCCGGTGACGATGCCGGGCAGCGCGCCGGGCAGCAGCACGCCGAAGTAGAAGCGCGGCCCCCGCACGCCCAGGGTGCTGGCCACGCGGGAGAGCTGCGGGTCCAGGCCGTTGACCGCGTCCTCGGTGGCGATGGCGATGCCCAGCACGCTGCCCATCACCACCACGAAGAGGATGGCGCTGTCGTTGAGGCCGAACCACAAGAGGGCCAGCGGCAGCCAGCAGATGGAGGGCAGGGCCTGCAGGCCCATCACCACCGGCTTCACCGCGTTGCGGAAGAAGGCCAGCCGCGCGATGCACAGCCCCAGCGGGACGCCGATGCCCACGGACAGGACGTAGGCGTGCGTCAGCCGGCCCAGCGACCGCAGCGTGGCGCCGCCCAACTGCCCGTCCCGGGCCATGGCGATGAGCGTCTGGATGACCTCCAGCGGCCCGGGGAACAGGTGCTTGTTCCACACGCCCGAGCGCGACAGTCCTTCCCAGAGCGCGAAGAGCAGCGCGATCATCCCCAGCTTCTGCGCCCACTTCAGCATGGTGGTGTCCCCTCTAACGGCCGGTCACGACGCTCTGGCGCGGCAGGCTGGACGGCGTGCGCGTGCGGCGCTGCAGGGGCTCCGCGGGCGGCGCCTCCACGGAGGGCCCCTCCACGGCGCGCAGGCGGTGGCGGATGTCGCGCGCCATGGCGTCCAGGGACGGGTCCTCCAGCGAGCGGGGCATGGGCAGCTCGATCACCAGGTCCTGCACCACGCGGCCCGGCCGGGGCGCCATCAGCACCACGCGGGTGCCCAGCATCAGCGCCTCCTGCACGTCGTGGGTGACGAACACGACGGTCTTGCCGGAGCGCAGCCAGATGGACTGCAGGAGCTCCTGCATGTGCACGCGCGTCTGGGCGTCCAGCGCGCCAAAGGGCTCGTCCATCAGCAGCACGGTGGGGTCCACCGCGAGCGCCCGGGCCAGGCTGGCGCGCATCTTCATGCCGCCGGAGAGCTGGTGGGGCAGCGTGTCCTCGAAGCCCTCCAGGCGCACGCGCTGGATGAAGGCGTTGGCCCGCTCGCGGCGCTCGGCGCGGGGCACGCCCCGGGCGGCCAGCGCGAAGGTGATGTTGCCGCGCACGGTGAGCCACGGGAACAGCGCGGCCTCCTGGAACATCAGCAGCCGGTCCGGCCCCGGCCCGTGGATGGGCTTGCCCTCAATGGCCACGCGGCCCCCGGTGGGCACCACGTGGCCGGCGAGCGCGTAGAGCAGCGTGGACTTGCCGCAGCCGGACGGGCCGAGCAGGCAGACGAACTCACCCGAGCGGACGTTGAGGTTCACGTCCCTCAGCGCCACGACCTTGTTGGCGTAGTGGTGGTCCAACCGGGCGATGGAGATCTTCGCCCGGTCCGCGTCCACGTTCGCGGGCCGCAGCAGGTGGGGCGCCGCCTGGCGCAGGCCCCGCATCCGCTCGATGAGGCGTCGAAACATTCGCCACAACCTATTCACCTGCCCCGCGGTCGCACAGGAGGGGCCTGGAAGCGGGCAGGCGCCTTTCACTGTAGGACAGGAAGTGAAGTCCGCGGTGACCGGCCGGCTGCTTTTTCGGCGCGCCCTGTCGCCTGTCAGGCGGCCGCGGCCCGCTCCGCCTTGCGGTGCGCCAGCGTGCGGGAGAGCAGCCACAGGCTCAGGGCGAGCACGCCCAGGCCCACGCCGGTGAAGGCGCCGCCCACGCGCAGCGACGCCTGGCGGTCGTCCTGGAACACCTCCAGCGCGTCCGTGCGGGGACCCGTGAGGTAGCGCCGCACGGTGTCCGCGAAGGCCTGGGCCTCCGGTTCGGACTCCGTCCACTGGTAGCCGAGCGGCTGGACCCCGGCGGCCGTCCGCAACTGGACCCGGAAGATGGGCGCGGCGCCCCTGCGGGTGCTGCGGCTCCGGGCCACCTCCACGCCCTGGATGTCCCCGGGCGCGTAGCGGCCCACCTCCTCCCGGGTCAGCCAACTGGAGCGGCTGAGGACGCACGGGCCCTGGGGCTGGCAGCGCAGGTCCATGCGCGCCTTCTGGCCGAGGAAGAACACGCCCAGCACCAGGAAGGGCAGGGCGAGCATCAGGAAGGCCGTGGCACCGATGGCGGTGGCGCGGCTGCGTCGGGAGGCGGGGGGCGCACGCACGGCCTGTTTCTATAGACCCGCGCGCGCCGGGGCGGCAGCGCTTTCACCGGGCCCGGGAGTGTCGCCCTCCAGGCAGGCGGGCGGTCCGGGCTGTTCAGCGGCGGTCCCCCCTGGCGGGGCGGCGGACGGGCACTTGCGGCATGGGGCCCAAGTCCGCACCCCTTGTCCTGGGACTTTCAGCACTTCGCCCGGAAGGAGCCATCCACCCATGAAGGCCGTGGCCGTCATGTTCCCCTCGCGCGAGGTGCGCGTCCTCGACGTTCCCGAACCGCGGCTGCACTCGCCCACCCAGGTCAAGGTGCGCACGCTGGAGGTGGGCGTGTGCGGCACCGACCAGGACATCCTGAAGGGCCACCACGGCGCGGCGCCGAAGGGGGAGGACCACCTCATCCTGGGCCACGAGTGCCTGGGCGAGGTGATGGAGGTGGGCGCGCACGTGCAGGGCCTGAAGCCGGGGGACCTGGTGGTGCCCCGGGTGCGCAGGCCCTGTCCGCACACGCGCTGCCCCGCGTGCCGCCACGGCCACCCGGACTTCTGCGTGACGGGGGACTACACGGAGCGCGGCATCCAGGGCGCGCACGGCTTCTGCGCGGAGCACTTCGTGGAGGACGTGGCCTACCTGCACAAGGCGGAGGACTCCCTGCGCGGCGTGGCGGTGCTCACCGAGCCGCTCACCATCGCGGAGAAGGGCCTGCGCGAGCTTTCGCACATCCAGTCCCGCCTGCCGTGGAAGCTGAGCCCCGGCAAGGCGCTGGTGCTGGGCGCGGGGCCGGTGGCGCAGTTGGGCGTCATGGCGCTGCTGCGCGCGGGCTTCGACGTGACGGTGTACTCGCGCAGCCCCAAGCCCAACGAGAAGGCCGCCGCGGCCGAGGCGGTGGGCGCGCCGTACTTCTCCTCCAAGGAAATGACGGTGGAGGCGCTGAGGAAGCGGCTGGGCGGCGTGGACGTCATCTACGAGGCGACGGGGGCGTCGAAGGTGGCCTTCGACTCGCTCCAGGTGCTGGAGGAGAACGGCGTGCTCATCTTCACCGGCGTGCCCGGACGCGAGGAGCCGCTGGAGCTGCAGGGTGACCAGGTCCTGGGGCAACTCGTCCTGGGCAACCGGGTGATGTTCGGCACGGTGAACGCGTCCGACAGCGACTTCCGTGAGGCGCTGGAGGACCTGGCCCGCTTCCGCGCGAAGTGGCCGGGGCGGGTGGAGGCCCTCATCACCCAGCGCCACCCGCCGTCGGAGTTCGCCCAGGTGGTGGAGGCGAAGGGCGGCATCAAGCGCGTCATCTCGTTCCAGGAGCATGCCCGGTGAATCCCCACCACTCGGACCTGAAGGGCGGCATCGCGATTGAGGACCACGGCATCATCGGCGACCTGCGCACGGTGGCGCTGGTGGGCAACGAGGGCACCATCGACTGGCTGTGCTATCCGCACTTCGACAGCCCCAGCATCTTCGCGGCGCTGCTGGACCCGGAGAAGGGCGGGTACTGGCGCGTGTCCCCGGAGCCGGACGGGGTGATGAAGCGGCAGTTCTACTGGCCGGACACCAACGTGCTGGTGACGCGCTTCTACACGCCGGCCGGCGTGGGGGAGCTCATCGACCTGATGCCCCTGGGCAAGGGGGCGCGGGCGGAGGGGCGCGAGGTGCTGCGGCGCATCCGCGTGGTGCGCGGGGAGATGTCCTTCCGCATGGAGTGCTTCCCGGCGTTCAACTACGCCCGGGACGCGCACGAGACGCACGTGGTGAAGGGCGGCGCGGCCTTCCTCTCCAAGGACCTGAGCATGCAGTTGGTGACGGACGTGCCGCTCCAGAAGGACAAGGACGGCGTCGTCGCGCACTTCACGCTGAGGGAGAGCCAGTCCGCGGTCTTCACCCTGCGCGAGGGGGGCAAGGAGGGCTGCCACCACCACCTGCACACGCACGACTCCGCGGAGAAGCTCTTCCGCGACACGGTGGACTACTGGCGCCACTGGCTGTCCAAGTGCAAGTACACGGGGCGGTGGCGGGAGATGGTGCAGCGCTCGGCGCTGGCCCTGAAGCTGATGACCTTCGAGCCGTCCGGGGCCATCATCGCCGCGCCCACGTGCAGCCTGCCGGAGTCCGCGGGCGGCACGCGCAACTGGGACTACCGCTTCTGCTGGCTGAGGGACGCGGCCTTCACCGTCTACGCGTTCATCCGCGTCGGCTTCAACGAGGAGGCCGCCGCGTTCATGCGCTGGGTGGAGAAGCGCTGCGCGGAGAACGGGGACGGGCCGCTGCCCCTGATGTTCCGCCTGGACGGCAGCCCGGTGCCCAAGGAGGAGGAGCTCCAGCACCTGCGCGGCTACGGCGGCGCGCGGCCGGTGCGCATCGGCAACGCGGCGGCGCACCAGCTCCAGTTGGACATCTACGGGGAGCTGATGGACTCCGTGTACCTGTCCAACAAGTACGCCGCGCCCATCTCGTATGACTTCTGGAGGCACCTGCGGCGGCTGGTGGACTGGGTCTGCGACCACTGGCACACCGAGGACGAGGGCATCTGGGAGATCCGCGGCTCGCGCCGGCACTTCGTGTATTCGAAGCTGATGTGCTGGGTGGCGGTGGACCGGGCCATCCGGCTTGCGGACAAGCGCAGCCTGCCGGCGGACCGGGCCAAGTGGCTGAAGACGCGCGACGCCATCTTCGAGGAGATCATGGAGAAGGGCTGGTGCCAGAAGAAGGGCGCCTTCATCCAGGCCTACGGGCACGAGGCGCTGGACGCGGCGAACCTCCTGATGCCGCTGGTGTTCTTCCTGTCCCCGGTGGATCCGCGGATGCTCTCCACGCTGGACGTCATCCGCAAGGCGCCGAAGGAGGGGGGCCTCACGTCGGACGGCCTGGTGTTCCGCTACGAGGCGGACGAGAAGCTGGATGGGATTGAGGGCAGCGAAGGCACCTTCAACCTGTGCAGCTTCTGGCTGGTGGAGGCGATGACGCGCGCGAGCACCGTGCGGCCGGACCTGCTGGACGAGGCGCGGCTCATCTTCGAGCGGATGCAGGGCTACGCGAACCACGTGGGGCTGTACGCGGAGCAGACGGGCATGTCCGGCGAGGCGATGGGCAACTTCCCGCAGGCGCTCACGCACCTGTCGCTCATCAGCGCCGCGTACAACCTGGACCGGACGTTGGGCCGCCACGATTGACGGGGGGACGGTAGACTCGCGCGCACCCGCCATGCCCGACCTGTACCCGCTGCTGTTCCGCTTCGCCGTCAAGGCGGATGCCCACTACGACGTGCTGAGCCGCCGCGTGCGCAAGGGGTTGGGCATCGCCCCGCCGCTGCGCATCCTGCCGTACCGGGGCTACGGCACCCCGGAGCGCGTGGTCATCAAGGCGCGCGTGCTGGAGGAGCGCAAGGTGACGCCCCAGCGCCAGCGCCACACGCTGTGGAGCAGCGCCGTGGCCTCCTACAAGCGCTACATGACGCGCGAAATCTCCAGCGCGCACGTGGCGGTGCGCTGGGGGGACAAGCGCTGGGAGGGCGTGACGGACGAGGAGGGCTTCCTGGAGCTGTGGGTGCCGCCCCCTGAAGGCGTGCGCTCCGGCTGGCACATGGTGGAGCTGGAGCTGCTGTCCCCGGAGGCGGAGGGCGTGCCGCGCGTGTCCGCGCCGGTGCGGGTGGCGGGCACGAGCGCGGAGCTGGGCGTCATCAGCGACATCGACGACACGGTCATCGCCACGGGGGTGACGGATCCGCTCAAGCGCGCGTGGGCGCTGTTCCTCACGGAGCACCGCGTGCGGCTGCCCTTCCCGGGCGTGGACGCGTTCTACGCGGCGCTCCAGGCGGGCGCGAGCGGCGGGGCGGACAACCCCATCTTCTACGTGTCCAGCAGCCCGTGGAACCTCTACGAGCACCTGGACGAGTTCCTCGCCATCCACCGCATCCCCATTGGCCCGCTGCTGTTGCGCGACTGGGGCCTGTCGCGGCACGGCTTCGCGCCGGGCGGGGGACACGGGCACAAGCTGGACAAGATCCGCGGCGTGCTGGAGACGCTGGCGCACCTGCCCTTCGTGCTGATTGGGGACAGCGGCCAGGAGGACGCGGAGCACTACCGCACCATCGTGCGCGAGTACCCGGGCCGCATCCGCTGCGTCTACATCCGCAACGTGCCGGGGCGCTCCAAGCGCGGCGAGGAGATGGCCGCCATCGCGAAGGACATCCAGGACGCGGGCAGTGAGCTGGTCGTCGTGGACGACACGGTGGCCGCCGCGAGGCACGCGGCGCGCGCCGGGTGGATCCGCTGGGAGGAGGTCCCGGAGGTGGAGGCCCACCGCCGGGAGGACGCCGCGCGCAGCGCCCTGGGCGAGCGGGGCTGAAGAGTTCCGGTGGGAGCCTCGGGGGGCCTCAGCCCACGGGGCGCCCGCTCTGCACATGCACCATGCGGATGGCGCGCTCCATGAGCTCCCCCTGGGCGGAGCGCTTGTCCTGGGGCGTGGCGGCGGTGCGCCGCCGCCACGTGCCGTCCGCGCCCAGCTCCCACGCGCCGCTGGTGTCCACCATGCAGCGCTCCACCACGTCCTTCACCTGCGCGGCCAGGGTGGGGTCCTCCACCGGCGCCAATATCTCCACGCGGTGGTCCAGGTTGCGCGGCATCATGTCCGCGGACCCGATGTAGCACCGCGACGTCGCGCCCCGCTCGAAGGCGTAGATGCGCGGGTGCTCCAGGAAGCGGCCCAGGTTGGACACCACCCGGATGTGCTCCGACACGCCCGGCACGCCCGGCCTCAGGCAGCAGATGCCGCGCACGTTGAGGTCCACGCGCACGCCCGCGCGGGACGCGTCGTAGAGCGCGCGGATGATGCCGGGGTCCACCAGCGCGTTCATCTTCATCAGGATGCGCGCGGGCGTCTCCGGCGTGTGCGCCGCCTGGGTCTTCTTGATCTCCTCCAGCAGCCCCTCGCGCATGGTGAGCGGCGCCACCAGCAGCTTGCGGAACGAGCGCGGCCGGCCGAAGCCGGTGAGGAAGTTGAAGACGTCCGCCACGTCCGCGCCGATGTCCGGGTCCGTGGTGAACAGCCCCAGGTCCGTGTAGAGCCGCGCCGTCTTCGGGTTGTAGTTGCCCGTGCCGATGTGCACGTAGTGCCGCACCCGCTCGCCCTCGCGCCGCACGATGAGGATGGCCTTCGCGTGCGTCTTCAGGCTGGGAATCCCATACACGACGTGCACGCCCGCCTCTTCCAGCGCGTTCGCCCAGCGGATGTTGGTGCGCTCGTCGAATCTCGCCTTCAGCTCCACCATGCACACCGCCTGCTTGCCGTGCTCCGTCGCGCGGATGAGCGCGGGCACCAGCGGGGAGCTGTCCGAGGTGCGGTACACCGTCTGCTTCAGCGCCAGCACGTCCGGGTCCTCCACCGCCTCGCTCACGAAGCGCTCCACGGAGGAGGCGAAGGACTCGTAGGGGTGGTGCACCAGCAGGTCGCCCCGGCGCATGGCGGACATCACCGTGCCCCCGCCGTCCGGGGAGTCGGTGTCCGTGCGCAGCCGCGCCTGCGTCACCGGCGTCCACGGCGGGTCGCGCTGCTCGGAGAAGCCCGGCGTCATCGCCAGCGACATCACGTCCGCCAAGTCCAGCAGGCCGTGCTCCTCATACACCTGCCGCGGCTCCAGCGTCAGCGCCTCCACCAGCGGCTCCAGCAGCTTCGCGTTCATCCCCGCCTGGATTTCCAGGCGGATGACGTCCCCGAAGCGGCGCTGGCTGAGCTCCGTCTCCACCGCCTTGAGCAGGTCCTCCGCGTCCTCGGACACGGTGTAGTCCGCGTCGCGCGTGACGCGGAACAGGCTCCAGTTGAGGACCTCCATCCCGGGGAACAGGTCCCCCAGGTGCTGCGCGATGATCTCCTCCAGCGGCACGAAGAGCGCGCCCCCCTTGAGCGGCACGAAGCGGGGCAATATCTCCTTGGGCACCTTCACCCGCGCCACGCTCTCCTCCTCCGCCACCGGGTCGCGCAGGAGCACCGCGAGGCTCAGGGACAGGTTGGAGATGTACGGGAAGTGCCGCCCCAGCCCGATGGCCAGCGGCGTGAGCACGGGGAAGATCTGCTCGCGGAAGCGCTGCTCCACCTGCGCGCGCTGGTCCGCGTCCAGCTCCTTCATGGACAGGATGCGCAGGCCCTTCTCCGCCAGCGCGGGGCGCAGGACCTTCTCGAAGCAGTCCGCGTGCCGCCGGCCCTGCTCCAGGATGCCCGTGTGCAGCTTGTCCAGCGTGTCGCCCGGGGACGCGCCGTCCGGCACCAGGCGGCCCACGCGCGCGGCGATCTGCTCGTGCAGCCGCGCCACGCGGATCATGAAGAACTCGTCCAGGTTGCGCGCGTAGATGGAGATGAACTTCAGCCGCTCCATCAGCGGCACCTCCGGCGACTCGGACAACTGCAGCACCCGGTCGTTGAAGGCCAGCCACGACAGCTCCCGGTTGAAGAACAGGTCGCTGTCCGGCACCTCCGTGCCCGGGGGGACGACGTCCCGGTCCACGGCCTTCTGGGGGGTGCCTTTGGCGGCGGCGCGCTTCGCCATGATGTGTGACTCCTCCGAGGTGTTTCTCAGGGTGTGCCCTCTAGCAGCCCCGCACCGCGCGGATTGTGAACTCGCACGTCTGGACCGGAACCGGACATCCGGGCGTATCCCACCCTGGACGACCCCGTCAGTGGCCGGCGAGGCGTGCGGGCTGTGGACTCCCCGGCAGTCCATCGCTTGAATCCGGCGGGCAGTGACGGCATTCAAGAAGGGTGAGCACTCCCAACCCCCCCTTCCCGGTCACCCCGGACGGCGCCCCGGCGGATACGTCCCCGGACGCCCTGTTCACGGCCTTCCGCGAAGGGTCCCAGAAGAAGTCCCACCGCTTCACCTTCACCTGGTTCGTGGCCGCGGCGGTGCCGGTGGTGCTGGCCCTGGGCTTCGTCGGCCTCTGGCGCGCCAACGGGACGTCCTTCTCCGTCGTCACGCCGCACGGCATCAAGGTGCTGCGCGCGGGGATGACGACCCAGGAGGTGGGGGGCCTGCTGGGCCACCCGCTCACGCTCCAGAAGAAGGGCGACCAGGACTGCTACCGCTACGGCCGGCCCAACTTCATCAACGAGGTCTTCGTCGTGTACTCGGTCTGCTACGAGCAGGGGCAGGTGCGCGACGTGCTCACGCACCAGTACTCGGCCTGGCAGGTCGACCCCGCGACCGGGGCCTTCGTCGCGCCCGGGCAGCCGCAGCCCGCGCCCAAGAACCCGGCGGGGTAGCCGGGCCCCTCAGGCGAGCGCCGCCTCGGCGCCCTCGAAGGTGACCTTCGCCTGCGTCATCACGTGCTCCACGGCGAGCAGGTGCCACGCGACGTCCATCATCTGCGCGGACGCGGCCGGGTCCAGCATGGACTCGCGCAGTTGGGCCTCGGTGATGCCGAAGGGCTCCGAGGACTCCTTGAGCAGCTCCAGCGCGTACTGCGGCGTGAGCTGGAGCTTGTCCCGCTGCGCGATGGCGCGCAGCACCAGGGCGATCTTGAGGCGGCGCTCCACGTCGTCGCGGATGCCCGGGTGGTGCAGCCAGCCGTCCAGCGCCTCCTGCTGCTCCTCCAGGCTGAAGAACTTCTGGGCCAGCACCTCGCCCTCCGCCTGGTGCCAGCGGCGGCGGATCTCCTCGTCCACCAGCGGCTTGGGCACGGTGACGCCGGCGCGGGCGACGATTTCGTCCAGCGCCCGGTTGCGCGCGTCCACCCAGAGCAGGTCGGCCATCTCGCCCTCCAGCTCCTCCACGATGGAGCTCATGACCTCCTCGTGGGTGGAGCCGCGGCCCAACTGCTGGAGGAACGCGTCCGACTCCGTGTCGGGCATGCGCACCTCGCGCGCGGCGCGCACGTCCACCAGGAAGCGCGCCGGCATGCCGCGAAGCTGCTCCGCCGGGTAGTTGTCCGGCAGCACCAGCCCCACCTCCACGCTGTCACCCACGCTGGCCTCCGCGATGACCTCCGCGAAGCCGGGCAGCATCACCTGGGGGGCCAGCTCCATCCAGTAGCCCATGCGGGTGCTCAGCGGGATGAGGCGGCCGTTGGCGTAGCCCAGGATGTCCAGCCGGACGTCGTCGCCCATGGCCAGCGCCTCGCCCTCCGCGCGCTCGCGGACCTGCGCCTTCGCGCGGGCCAGCTCGTGGAAGCGCTCCAGCAGGTCCTCCTCCGTGAGGTCCTCGCCCTGGGGCACGCGGATGTTCAGGTTCTCCAGCGACGGGGCCTTCACCTCCGGCAGGTCCGCCTGGTGGCCCAGGCCGGGCGCCACCGGCAGCCGCTGCACCAACTGGTGCACGGGGGCCTGCGCCGGGGCGGCGGGCGCTTCCGGGGGCTTGGGAGTGGCCGGGGACTGGGATGGGGCGGCGGCGGACTTCGCCGGCTTCGCCGGGGCGGGGGCCGTGCCGGGCGCCTTGGCGGCGGGGGCGGCGGGCTTCGCGGGGGGGTTCTTCTTCGTGGCCACCGGAGGGCCTCCTGGCAGGTAGCGACCGTGGTCCCAGAGGGGATTGAAGCGTGCGCGTCTCACACGGCCACGGTGCCTACCAGAAAAGGACCCCCCGGGGACATCCCCGGGCGTTCTCCGCCCGGGGCCGTTGCGTCACTTCACCGGCTTCTAGCCGAACAGGCCGCCGACGAAGCTGGAGACGGCGGAGACGGCGGCGCCCACCTGGCTGACCACCGGGATGTTGGTGGCGGCGGCGATGGAGCCCACGGCGGTGATGACGCCCGTGACCTTCGCGGTGGTGCTGGCGTTCGGGTCGCGCAGGGTGGAGACCGCGTTCGCCGTGTCGAAGGCGGCGATGGCGATGTTCGCGCCCGGGGCGAAGCGGCCGGCGGCCTTGGCCAGGGTGCCCCCGGCGGCGCGGGCGGCGGCGGTCGCACCGGCCTTGGCGGCGGCCTTGCCACCCTCGGCCAGCGCGGCCTTGGCGGCGGCGCGGGTCGCGGTGCCGGTGACGGCCTTCAGGGCCACGCCGCTCTCGCTGACGGCGGTCTTCAGCGCGGAGCGCACGCCGCTCTTGATGGCGGAGGAAGCGCCACCCTCGAAGGCGGCCTTGGCGGCGGCACCGGCGGCGGCGCGGGCCAGCTTGGGGCCGGCGCCCGGGACCGCGGCCTTGAAGGCGCCGCTGGCGGCCTTGTACGCGCTGCCGAACTTGTTCACGTCGCGGGCAATCTCCAGGCCGCCCTTGACGGTGCTGACCGCGGTCTTGCCGGCGGTGGCGACGGAGCCCAGCGCCTTGTTCCAGTCCTCGCTGCTGCCGGAGCGCACGGCGTTGCGCACGTCGCTGATGGCCGTGCCCGCCTGGCCCACCAGCTTCGCGGCGCTGGTGATGGTGCCGAAGGCCTTGCCCGCGATGCCCAGCTTGCCCTTGAGGTCGAGCTTGGTCTTCGGGTCCATGGCCTTGGAGACCATCTTGTCGACGTTGCCCTTCAGCGTCGCCTTGAAGCCGTCCGTCTTCAGGCTCTTGACGTTGTCGAAGCCGTCCTTCACGGCCGTCTTCACCTTCGTGAAGGTGTCGTAGCCCTTCTTCGCCTGCGTCCCGATGTCCTTCGCCGCCTTGATGGGGTCCTGCTGGACGTGGCGGAGGGTGTTGGTGACGGCACTGCGGGCGCGGTCGATGAAGCTCATGTGGGGCTCCCTCGTCGGAGTTCGAGGAATGAAGGAAAGGGGCTGCGAACGACTTGCCGGGATTATCGCAACGGCCGTCGATCAGTTGCGTAGCACCTCACATGGACTGAGAAGGTGGGTGTGGAGCGCTGGTTGTGGCACGACGCGTCAACGTCCGCCGCAGTCGGGGTCCGCGTCGTCCGCCCGGCCATCCGCGTCGTTGTCCGCGCCGTCGTGGCAGTGGCCGGCCTCGGAGGACACCCACTCGCTGACGTGGAGGGTGTAGCGGATGGGGGTGTCCTGGTCCGGCCGGGCCATGCCGTCCACCACCACCAGCACGGACTGCCCCTGGGCCAGGGTGAGCTTCAGCGCCGGGGCGCCCTTTGTGGTGGGGTGTGGGTGCTCGGAGCAGCCCAGCTCCGTGCCCCGGCAGCCGGTGAGGAGGTACAGGGCGTGGCCGCCCGCGTCCGGGTCGTTGCCGGGCGAGGTGTCGAAGACGAAGGTGCCGGCCCGGGGCGCCGTCCACAGGTGGGCGCGGTCCTGCTGGAGCAGCGCGCCGCAGGTGCCCTGGAAGCCGTCGCCGGAGAGGGCCGTCTCTCCCTGGAAGGTGACGGGCAGGGCGCTGCCCAGGTCGTGGTGGGCGCAGCCCTGGCCCTTGCAGCGGGGCTCGTCGCGGCACTCGGTGTCCGCGCAGTCCACCCAGCGGTCCCCGTCGTTGTCCATGCCGTCGAAGCAGGCGCCGGCCTCGGTGGCGCGCAGCTCGTCGATGTGCAGCTCGAAGGAGCCCTGGGTGAAGGCGTCGCCAGCGACGGCGTCCACCGTCACCAGGACCCGCTGGCCCAGCGTCAGCGTCACCGCCACCCGGGCCCCGCCGCCGTAGCTGATGCCGCCGGTGGCGCACGCCAGCTCCTCGCCGCCGCAGCCGTCCGCGTACACGGCGATGACGGACCGCACCGCGGAGCGGGCCGTGTCGAAGGTGAAGGTGCCGGCCCGGGGCGCCGTCCATAGGTAGCCCCGGTCCGGAGCGCCCGCGCCCCCGCAGGAGGCGGCGTGGTCGTCCCGGGCCTCCACGGTGGAGCCCTTCAGCGACACCGGCAGCGCGCTGCCCAGGTCCCGGTCCACGCAGACGGGCTCCGGAGGCGCGCAGACGTTCGGCACGCCCGTGCCGCCGCAGGTCTCCGGCGCCGCGCACGCGCCACAGTCGAGCGTGCCGCCGCAGCCATCCGCCACCGCGCCGCACGTCGCGCCCAGGAAGCCGCAGGTGGCCGGCCGGCACCCCGGGACCGCGCAGACGTTGGGCACGCCGCCCCCGCCGCAGGTGAGCCCCTCGCCGCACGCGCCGCACTCCAGGGTGCCGCCGCAGCCGTCGGACACGGCGCCGCAGTCCCTGCCCAGCGCCTCGCAGGTGGCCGGCGTGCACGCGGCCTTGCCGCAGACGTGGGGCACGCCCGCGCCGCCGCAGGTCTCGGACGCGAGGCAGCCGCCGCACTCCAGCACCGCGCCGCAGCCGTCCGACACGCGGCCGCAGTTCGCGCCCTGGGCCGCGCAGGTCGTGGGCACGCAGGTGCCGGCGCCGCAGACGTTGGCCTCCCCCGCGCCGCCGCACGTCGCGTCGGCCTGGCAGGCGCCGCACTCCAGGACGCCGCCGCAGCCATCCAGCACCTCGCCGCAGCTCTTCCCCAGCGCGGCGCAGGTGGCCGGCTGGCACGGCGACGCGGCGCACACGTTGGCCACGCCGCCCGCGCCGCAGGTGCGCCCCTCGCCGCAGGCGCCGCACTCCAGGACGCCGCCGCAGCCGTCGGACACGGCGCCGCAGTCCTTGCCCAGCGCCTCGCAGGTGGTGGGGACGCACGGCGCGCGGCCGCACACGTTGGCGGTGCCGCCTCCGCCGCACGTCTCGTCCGGCCCGCAGGCGCCACAGTCCAGGACGCCGCCGCAGCCGTCCGCCACCTGGCCGCAGTTCTTGCCCGAGGCCTTACAGGTGTTGGGGACGCACGCCGGAGGCCCGCAGGCGTTGGGCACCCCGGCGCCGCCGCAGACCTCCGGGGTGGCGCAGGTGCCGCAGTCGAGCACGCCGCCGCAGCCATCCGGGAGCGGCCCGCAGGTGGCGCCCCGCGCCGCGCAGGTGCTGGGGACGCAGGGCCGGGGGCCGCAGACGTTGGGCACGCCGCCCCCGCCGCAGGCCTGGTCCTCGGAACACTCGCCACAGTGGAGCGTGCCGCCGCACCCGTCGATGGCGTAGCCGCAGTCCAGCCCCTGGGACTCGCACGTCATGGGCACGCAGAGGGGCGGGGGCCGCCAGGCCAGGCGGGAGGAGGTCGCGTCCTCCGGCAGCGTCCGGCCGCACGCCGCCCACAGCCCCAGGAGCCACAGCCACCCCAGCCACCCGACCGTCCGCCCCATGCCCCGTTCCCGCCGCCCGTGAAGGCCCCACCTGTCCCCGGACCTGGGGGCAAGGGTGGGGAGCGGCCCTGTCCCCGCGAAGCGGCGGCACGCCCTGGTGGGCCTCCCGCGGTCGGAAAGGCGTCACTGTCCCACCCTGTCCGCCGGCGAGGCGCGCACTGGTGGACACCGGACGGGCCGGGGAGGGGGGGTGGGCGCGAGGAGGGGAGGGCCCCACCGTGAACGGACGCGGAGGCGCGAATGGAGTGCGTCCAGCGGGGAAGGGGCGCATGGCGGCAGGTCCCAGGCGCGCGCGACAGGAGGACGGGTGGGGGCTCGGGGCGAGCCTCCTGGTGGCGCTCGTCCTGCTGGTCCTGGCCGTGGGGACGCTGCTGCTCACGCGCGCCTCCGTGCGGTCGCGGGTGATGGAGCGCTCCCTGGACCTGCAGGAGGTGGGGCTTCTGGGGCGGGCCTTTGGCGACAAGGTGTCCCTGGCCAACAGCGCGCTGCTGGCGGGAGGGCAGTCGCTCTCCCGGGACACGGCCCCGGCGCGGCGGCGCTTCCTGGACACCGCGGACCGGCTGGCCGCGCGGCTGGATACGCCCGAGGACGAGGCGCTGGTCTGGGAGGTGCGCGCCGCGGAGCAGGCGCACGAGGCGGCCCTGCGCGCGCTCGTGGCCGCCTCCACGCCCCAGGAGCAGAGGCTGGCGCACGAGCGGCTCGCCCGGGCCCATGGGGAGGTGCGCGAGGCGCAGGCTCACCTGGAGCGCAAGGTGCAGGAGCGGCTGGCCGTGGAGAACCGGTCCGCGGCGCGGGTGGACCGGTGGGAGACGGCGCTGCTGCTGCTGGCCTCCCTGCTGGGGCTGACGGTGGCGGGGGTGCTGGCGTGGGTGCTCCACCGCCGGCTCCACCCGCTGCGGCGCGAGGCGGCGGCCAGCGCGCACCGCTTCCAGGCGCTGGTGGAGGGCGTGCGTGACTACGCCCTGGTGCTGCTGGACACGCGCGGGCGGGTGGCCAGTTGGAACCCGGGCGCCGAGCGCATCAAGGGCTGGGGGGAGATGGAGATCCTGGGCCGGCCCCACTCCGTCTTCTACACGTCCGAGGAGGCGGCGGCGGGCAGGCCGGAGCGGGACCTGTCGCGGGCCCTCCAGGAGGGGCGGCTGCGCACGGAGGGCTGGCGGCAGCGCAAGGACGGCTCGCGCTTCTGGGCGGAGGTGTCCTTCACCGCGCTGCACGGCGAGGACGGCGAGCCCCAGGGCTTCTCCGTGGTGACTCGCGACATCACCGAGCAGCGGCGCCAGGAGCGGGTGCAGGAGTTGCTCGCGGAGGCCGGCCGCGTCTTCCACCAGTCGCTAGACCCGGACCTGACGGCGGCGGAGGTGGCGCGGCTGCTGGTGCCGGAGGTGGCGGACGGCTGCATCCTCTACCTGCTCACGCCCGCGGGCGAGCTGCGGCCCCGGGCGGTGACGCACGTGCAGCCCGAGCGCGAGGCGAGCCTGTGGGAGGCCCTGCGGCGGTTTCCGCCCCGCCCGGGCATGCCGCCGGTCGTCTGGGAGGTGATGCGCACCGGGCGCTCGCGGATGGACGTGGACGTGGAGACGGACGACCTGGCGGCCTCCGCGGAGACGGACGAGCACCGGCTGCTCATCGAGCGCGTCGCCATCGGGTCCTCCATGGTGGTGCCCCTGCGCGCGGGCAGCGACACGCTGGGCGCCTTCGTGCTGTTGACGGCCCGGGGCCACCGCCGCTTCACGCAGGTGGACCAGGTGCTGGTGGAGGAGCTGGCGGGCCGCGCGGCGCTGGCCCTGGAGAACACGCGGCTCCTGCGCGAGGCGCGCGAGGCGGTGGACCTCATCGCCGTCACCGCGCATGACCTGGGCAATCCCTTGCAAGCGCTGCAATTGCTGCTCAGCAAGGTGCAGCGCTCGCAGGCGGCTGGAAACGGCGAGGCGGCGCGTCAGGGATTGGTGGTGGCGCGCGGGCAGGCGCAGCGGCTGGGCCAACTGCTGCACAACCTGCTGGATTTGTCCCGGCTGTCCTCCGGCAAGCGGCTGCTGGACGCGGCGCCCATGGACCTGGGGGAGCTGGCGCGCGAGGTGGTGGAGCGCTTCGCGGAGGCCGCGGTGGAGGCGGGCTGCGACCTGCGGCTGGAGGTGGAGGAGGGGCAGGTGGGGCAGTGGGACCGCATCCGCCTGGACCGGGTGGTGACCAACCTCCTGTCCAACGCGCTGAAGTTCGGCCGGGGCCACCCGGTGACGGTGACGGTGTCGGCGCTGGACGCGGACCACTCGCGGCTGCGGGTGCGCGACGAGGGCGTGGGCATCCCGCCGGAGGCCCAGCGCCGCGTCTTCGAGCGCTTCGAGCGGGAGCGCGCCGCGCGGACGAAGGCCGGCTACGGGCTGGGGCTCTACATCGCCCGCCAGTTGGTGGAGGCGCACGGCGGCGTCATCCGCCTGGAGAGCGTGCCGGGGCGGGGCGCCACCTTCACGGTGGACCTGCCGCGCGTGCCCCGGCCGGTGGAGGAGGCGCCGGTGGCGCGGTCGCATCCGCTCCCGAGGTGACGCCCGCTACAGGTGCAGCGAAGGCACGGGGGCGACGAGGCCGGGCTGGATGGGGAAGTCCGCGGGCAGCTTCTCGCGCTCCTCCAGCCGCTCGAACTCCAGCGAGTCGTGCGCGCAGAACACCGTCACCTGTTCGCCGTGGCGCTGCACCAGCTCGCGCAGCCGGCGCAGGTTGTACCAGCGCATCCACCCGTCCTTCTGCATCAGCTTCTGGTAGGCGCGCAGGCCGGAGGTGCACCGGTAGCGGTCCAGGTCCATCTCGCCGTGGTAGAAGTACGCGTCGCCCGCGTGCAGCAGCCACCGGTCCCCGGTGTCGATGGCCACGCCCGCGTGTCCCAGCGTGTGGCCCACGAGCGGCACCAGCAGGATTTCCGGCGGCAGCCCGGTGAGCTCGCGCACGCAGTCGAAGCCGAACCAGCCTTCGCCCCGGTTCGGGACGTAGGTCTCCCAGCGCGTCTCCTGGGACCACTGCTGCGGGCGGAAGCGCGCGCGGTCCAGCCAGGTCCGCTGCGCGGTGGCCACGCGGTACTCCTCCGCCAGCACGTGCACGCGCGCGTGGGGGAAGTCATCCAGGCCGCCCGCATGGTCGAAGTCCAGGTGCGTGAGGACGATGTCGCGCACGTCGCTGGCCTGGAAGCCCAGGCGTTCGAGCTGGCGGATGGCGGTGGATTCCTCCGCCAGGGCGGGGCGGCAGAGCACGTCGCGGAACAGGCTGTTGAGCCGCACGCGGGGCGCGTACACGTCATGGAGACCAAAGCCGGTGTCCACCAGCACCAGGCCGCGCGGCGTCTCCAACGCCAGACAGTGGCAGGTGAGCGCCGCCGGGCCGGTGAAGCCGCGCCGTCCATCCATGAGCCGCCGGCCGGGCGGGCACATCGTGGTGCAGTTCAGGTGGTGGATGCGCATGGCGGCTCCTGCTCCTCGTGAAAGGCGGCGGCCGTCCGGCGGCGGTTGGACCGACGCGGGAAGCCTCCTTCCGTTCGTTCAGGGCAAAAGTGCGCCGTGGGCTCCCTGGGAGGAATCACCGCGCCCGGCCAGGACGAGGGCTCGCCCGCCCGGGGGGCGGCGGGACACCCCTCAGGGAGCGGGAGGCCGCCCGTCCGCCTCACCCGCGAGCGGTGGAGCGGACATCAGCACCAGCGCCTCCGCGTCAGCGACCGGGCGGTGCTCGACGCCGCGGGGGACGATGAGCAGCTCGCCTTCCTCCAGGTCCACGGTGCGCTCGCGCAGTTCCACGCGCAGGGTGCCCCGGGTGACGAAGAACAGGGCATCGCCGGTGACGTGCCGGCACCAGGGGCCGGTGCCTATCAGCCGCACCAGGTGCACGGGCTGGCCGTGGAGCATGCCCACGGGCCGGGCAATGCCAGGCGCCGGCAGGTCGGTGGAGGCGTGGGCCAGGTTGACCTTCTCCACGGGGGGAAGGGCCGCGGAGGCCGCCGGGGCGCGGCGGCGTGAATCCCAGCGAGGGGGACGGCCCCCGGCGAGGGGTGGGGTCCGGAGGATGGTGCTCATGTGACAGGGACTCCTTCAGGGGGGACGCGGTCCCACCCCCTCATGGGTTGTCTTGCTTCCTGCCAGAGACAGGACCCGTGTTTCACCCCCCTGCCACGGGGGCCGGTCCGGTATCCGACGGATGGCGCCGGTAAGATAGGGATTGCCCCGCCGGCCTGCCGGAAGCCCGGATGTCCACGGCCAGGGACCCCACCCGGGTGACGAATGGCGGCCCCGGGGGGCGGCTGGCCAGCGGGCTCTGACAGGTCCAGGTCCGCGTCTGACGTGTCCCCACGGATGTGGTCAGGTGACGGAGCCCGCTTCTCCGACGGGGAAGCGGGCTCGCGTGTCTCATCCGGGGTGCCTGTTCAGCGCACCCAGTTCACGTTGCTGTACGCCTTCACGCCGTCCGCCCGCTCCGTGTTCGTCAGCGGCGCGTAGACGCGCGTGCTGATGGTGTTGGCGGCGGTGTCCACCTCCACGAGCCGCGTCGGATTGGTGGTGCCGTCGTGGAACGTGTTGAGCATCTGGTAGACGGTGTTGCCGTTCACGCCGGTGTCGGTGCGGTAGGCGGCGTTGCCCACGTGGCCGGAGAAGACGAAGCGCACGTTGGCGTACTGCTTGATGAGGTTGTCGAACACGTACTGGGGGCTGTTGTTGCCGTAGCCGCCGTTGGACTGCTCGATGCCGCCGCTGCTGTTCAGGTGCGAGTGGGTGATGATGATGACGTTGTGCCGGGGGTACTGGGCCAGCACGGTCTTCGCCCAGTTCACGGCGTTCGTGCGGGCCCACAGCTCCAGGTTCAACACCAGCCAGTTCAGGCCGCCCGCGTTGAACGTGTGGTAGGCGTTGTCACACTTGCCGGACTCGAACACGCCGCCCAGGGCCTTGAAGCGGGACAGCGGGAAGTAGGTGTTGAAGGTGGTGGTGTTGCGCAGGTTGGCGTTGACGTCGCCGGGGCACGCGCTGCCGCCCTGGCACACGGCCGCCGTGTCGTGGTTGCCCAGGGCGATGGCGTAGGGAATCTGCGCGGCGTCGAGCACCTGATACGAATCACTGGCGCGCTGGTAGTGGAGGTGGTCGGGCGTGTCCCAGTCCAGCAGGTCTCCGGTGTGCATCACGAAGCGGATGTCCTGGGCCGTCTTGTTGTCGGCGATCCACTGCATGCGCTGGGTGAGCCGGGTGGGGGCGTAGACCGTCTCCTGCTGCGTGTCGGGGATGACGACGAAGGTGAACTTCGTGTCCACCGTGGTGGGCGCGGCGTAGAACTGGATGCCCTCGTTGGTCCAGCCCGCGGCGGTGAGCGCGTCGCGCTCCGCCTGGGTGACGGCGTGGCGGTGTTTCTTCAGGCCCGGGTTGTCGAAGCGGTAGACAGGCACGAGGCACGCGTCCGCCGTCTTGGACGCATAGAAACCCACGCCCTCGTCGGTGGTGAAGCCGGAGGCGATGAGGTTCGAGCGCTCGGTGGCGTCGATGGTGACGATGTGTTCGAGGCGGCTGGGGCTGTAGAGCCGGTAGACGGGGGACAGGCCGGTGCTGGAGGAGCTCGCGGCCTTGAAGGGCGTGCCCAGGTCGTCGGTGTAGCCGTAGGTGGTGGCCGCGTTGGCGGCCTCGTTCGCGTTGAGGGTGAGGAGGCCGTCGCCCGTGGACGGACGCACCCGGTGATACACGGGCTTGCTGAGCGCGGCGCAGTCCAGGGCCGCCGTGGTGCTGCCCAGGTGCTGGGGTTCAGGCACATCGCCAGGACCGCAGGCGGACAGCGCGCCGGCCAGGGCCAGGGACACGAGGAGGGAAGAAGGCTTCAAGATGTGCTCCCAGTGAAGTCAATTTTTACAAGTTAAAATTGAATTACTGGGATGCGCATAGCATTGGCCGAAGGGCCGGAGAAGGCACCTGTCGACGAGTGTCACGCGTGTTACAGGGGCCGATCGTGTGGGGATTGCTGGTCGTGCTCCTCACGCCCCTGCGCCCCTGGGCCCCTCAGTCCGGGTAGAACATCGGGTCGCGCGTCGCCACGAACGACGAGATGGCGTGCGCCACCTCCGGCGGCAGCGTGGTGAACTGCACGCCCACGCCCGGCATCAGGTCCGGGGTGCGGTCGTTGCCGTCGCGCGCCCAGCGCACCACGCCGTTCACCGTCAGCGGCCGGCCCCCCGGCAGCGTGAAGTCCAGCTCCACCGGCGTGCCGCGCGGCACCGCCTCCACCGTGGCGATGAAGATGCCGCCCTCGCTGATGTCCATCGAGAAGCCGGTGAAGAAGTTGGAGTCACTGCGCGTGTCGATGGTCGTGTGCATCCGCACCCGGCCCGCCTTGCGCGCGTCGCTCTTCGCCGGAGTGACGGCCACGGGCGCGCGCGCCGGGAGCCTCTCCGCGCGCGTCGGCGCCTCGGTCGGCAGCTTCTCCTGGGACGGCCGCAGGACCGCGGGCGGGACGACCTTCTGGGTCTCCGCCTCGGCCGCGCGGCGGGCCTTCGCCTCGGCCTCCGCTCGGGCCTTGGCGGCGTCCTCCACGCGCTTCAGGTCGGACTCGGCGGACGTCAGCGCCTTCTCCACCCGGGCGGCGTCCTCCTGCTGCACGCGCAGCGCGGACTGGAGGTCCAGCCCGGCCTGGCGGCGCGTGTCCAGCGCGGCCTCGCGCGCGTCCAGGGCCTTCTCCCGCAGGCGCGCGAGCTCCGGGGACGGCTCGGGGGACTCGGTGTCCTCCAGGCGCAGGGCCCACTGGGACAGGCGCGAGTCCCCGGCATGCTCCGGCCGGGCCAGGGCCTGGCGCATGCGGACGAGCCGCTCGCTCAACGCGGCGGCTTCAGCGGCGGCGCGGGCCACCTGTTCGGCGAGCTGTGCTTCCAGCCGGGCCATGTCGGCTTCGGCGCGCGCCAGTTCTGCTTCCCGGGAGGGGGTGGGGGACGGGGGCATGGGTGGGGCTCCAGGCTGGCGCCCACTCTAGCGCCGCCCGGCCTCCCCCACGAGTCCTACCCCGTCAGTCCGCGCCCTTGATGCAGGCCACCGGCTTGAGGCGGTGGGCCACCCGGGCGAGTCCGGCCTGCTCCACCGTCTCCAGGACATCGTCCAGGTTCTTGTAGCAGGGCCCGGACTCGTCCAGCGGCGTGGTGCGGGTGTTGAGCAGGATGCCGGCCTCCGCCATGCGCCGGTCCGTCTCCTCCTGTTGGAGCTGCCGGCGCGCGGCGGCGCGGGACATCCGCCGGCCGGCGCCGTGGTTCACCGAGTAGATGGACTGCTCCGCCCCCGCTTGCGCGAAGAGGATGGCGCTGCCCGTCTCCATGGAGCCCGGGATGAGGATGGGGTGCCCGGTGGCCTCCCACGTCGTGCCCTTGAGGGCCGGGTGGCCGGCGGGGAAGGCCCGCGTGGCGCCCTTGCGCGCGACGAACCTGCCGCCCTCGCGCTGGATGAGGTTGTGGCTGATCTCGTAGTAGATGTTCGCGGTGCCGCCGAACACGTCCTCGAGCGCCTCGCACACGGCCTCGCCGATGAGCAGCCGGTTGGCCACGGCGAAGTTGGCCGCCATGTTGTGCAGGTTCCAGTAGCTGCGGCCCAGGGCGCTGTCCGCGTCCAGCCAGACGAAGTCCTCGCTGTGGCTCTTGAGGCCCAACTGCGCGGCGCCCGCCACGAAGAAGTGCTTCGCGATGTTCCAGCCGAAGCCCCGGCTGCCGGTGTGGAGCATCACCCAGACGCGGCCCGTCTCATCCACCTGCATCTCGGTGAAGTGGTTGCCGCCGCCCAGGCTGCCCAACTGCCCGCGCTTGTCGAAGGCGCGCTCGGGGATGGACACGCCGGTGTCCTCCACGGGGATGAAGTCGCGCTCGGTGACGGAGCGGCTGCGGCCCAGGGCCTTGGCGCCGTGGCGCAGGACCTCCCTGAGGGTGGGTTCGCTGAGCCGGCGCTGCTTGCGCGCCCGGGTGGCGCCCACGCCCACGGCGATGCGGTCGGTCACCTCGTCGATCCACTGGCGGCGCTTCGCGGGGTCGGCGACGTCCTCCATGGTGAGGGAGGTCTGAAGCTGGACCATGCCGCAGCCGATGTCGTAGCCGGCGGCGGTGGGCAGCAGGGTGCCGTCCGTCTCCACGATGGTGCCGATGGGGACGCCATAGCCCACGTGACAGTCGGGCGTGACGGCGACGCGGGTGACGCCGGGGAAGGTGGCGGCGTTGACGACCTGATCGAAGACGGCGTCTTCCAGCGGGGGGGCTTCCGGGTTGCCTTCCTCCCCCCAGAGGAGCTTGTCGGAGAGGAACAGGTCCGCGTGCACGCGCATGGTCTTGGTGCGCGGCAGGACGTAGTGGGCCTCGGAGACCTTTTCCAGGTGTTGCTTCCAGCTCATGGTGAATCCCCCAGGTGGGTGAACCCGCGGCAGGGACGAAGCCCTCCTGCATCCCTGACGGTGCCGGTTTCCGGACACACGATTGGCTGCCTGCCTGGCGCGCGTCGAGCGCAAACCCCGTGGGGTGGACGCAAGGAACGGCCGGGAGTGCACGGAGTGGCATTCAGACAAGCCTGGGGGTTGCGGCGGCGGATCGGCATTCCCATTTCTGCAGCGTGCATCAAGGGGGTGGGCGATGGGGTTTTTGACGGGGATGGTGCTGGCGGTGGCGTTGCAGGCGGGGCCGGTGGAGATGACGGCGGCTCCGGTGTTCAATCCGTCGCTGTGCGCCAAGAAGCGCGTGGATCCTTGCGGGTGCCATCACGTGTACGGCATCCGCCACTGCCATCAGAACCGGAAGAGCAACCACTGCGAGGCGCAGGTCCGCGCCTCCGAGCCGGACGTGGAGCAGGAGACCGCGGAGGCCACGAATCCGCTCCAGAGCCTCATCGACCCGGCCAAGTCCGTGTCCATGTAGGCCAGGGCTATCCCGGGTCCAGGGACCAGGTGCCTTCCCTCCAGTGCTTGAGGGCCATGATGGCGTCGATAGCGCCGATGCCTCCCTCTTTCGCTGCCATCTCCAGGACGGCGGTGGCTTCCTCCGTCCGGTAGCGGAGCAGTTGGGCCGCTGCCGCGGCACGGACATCCGTGCGCTCGTGCTTGAACAGCACCAGGAGCGCGTCCCGCCTGGCATCGCCATGGGCCATGAGTTGATCGAGCGCGGCCCCATACTTCCTGGCGTGCTTGTTTCCGGTCCTGGGGTCGCCTCGGTGGATGGCGTCGGTCTGCGCGGCGACGTGCTTCGCGACCTGCTCGACCAGCTCCTGCAACGTCATCACCAGACTCCCTTCCGCACGTTCTCGATGGCGATCAGGCCGAACTCGCGTTGGGCCTCGTAGGACTGCGTGCTCAACCACTGTCGCACGGTTTGTAGATTCGACTGTGTGATCGCACGGCGAATCGAGGAGTAGAGGCCACTGACATCCGTGTGCAGGCGCTTGTCCAGCGGGATGACGTTCTCGGTGTTGTGAAGGGCCTGGGGGCCGAACCGCTGCACGTTGCCCGGGGTCTGCTCGACGATGTGGTGCCAATCCTTGCGGCCGCGCGGGTCATGGAGATACGAACCACTTCGCGGCTCCACCTGCCAGAGACGCCGTGCCGCATCCTGAGGCCGCGAAGCCGGACGCACGGCCTGGGCCAGCACCGCGACGGCTTCCTCGAAGTCCTCCTCGTCCACTTCCACCGGCGTGCCGCCCGAGGCGGAATCAACCACCAGCGTTGCATGCGGAAGCCCTCTCCGGAGTCTGGGACGCCCCGTGAGAGTCATTTGAGCATGCAATGTCAGACGAAGGCGGAGGCGCGGGATGGCCGCCCACCCACCCACGCCTCAATGCGCGGCGGCGGGCTCGCCAGGAAGCTCCTCCGAACGGCTCACCTCCAGGTCGCTCTGCGAACGGATGATGACCCAGCGTGCCTGCGGCGACACGCGCAGGGCCACCACGTTCGGCGCCAGGCGGCGCATCTCCGGCTTGTAGGGCATCACCGCGGCCGGAGGCGGCGTCGGCTGGGGCTCGGACGCGCGGTTCAGCAGCGCGATGACCTTCACCGTGGGGCGCTCCGGAGTCAGGACCGGACTCACCGTGGGCGGCACGCGCGGAGGACTCCGCGGCAGCGCGGGCAGGCCCAGCGGCACGGCCGGCAGGGCCTTCTGGGGCACGTTCCTTTCCACCGCGACCGGCGTGATGCCCGGAGGCGTAGGGCCTGCCGGCCGCGCGGCGCCAGCCGCCGGCGGATCCCCGAACGCGGACATCGACACGATGACCTTCGGCAACGGCTCGGCCTCCGGCGCGCGCGACGCCACCTGCGACATCGAGCGCGACATCGTCTCCGTCGCGGAGTCCCGCGCCGGTGCGACAGGGCGCGGATGGGGCAGCACTGCCTGCCGTCCCGGCCCCGGCATCACTCCCGGCGCTCCACGGACATTCACCGGCGCGATGGGGGGCGCCACCGGAAGACCTCGCGATGCGTCCGTCTCCTGCGCGGCGTTGAGCACGAAGGGCGGCGGCGGAGGCGGCGGCACGCTGCGCATCCGCGCGGGCGGCGGCGTCGGCGGAGGCAGCCGGTCGAAGCGGTAGAGCTCCTCGTCCTCCATCGCCGTCGGCGTCACCGCGCCCTGGCCCATCCGCACCACCTCCAACTGCAACGTCGGGTCTCGTGGGTCCAACTCCAGCGCGGCCTTCAGCGCGCCCCGCGCGCGGGACTCGCAACCCAGTGACAACAGCACCTGCGCGGCTTCACGGTAGGCGGCGATCGCTTGCGCCTTCTGCCCCGCGCGGCGGCACGCCTCCGCCAGCCGGACGCGCACATTCGCGTCGCGTGGCAGCCGCTTGGCGAGCTGCGCGTACGTTTCCACGCACTGCGCGTACCTCCCCCGCTGGTACAGCGCATGGGCGACTTCCTTCAGCTCCCGCAGCTTCATCGACTCGCGCTCGCTCATGGGGGTCTCCGCGTCGGTCTCGCTCCCGTGAGCTAGCAGGCGACGTGCCGCTCCCCCGTGACGCGCGCTCGCGTTCACTGCCGCGCCCCCACCGCGACCCCGGACGGGAACCCCTGTCCTCCACCCGGCGGACCCCAAGGCAATCCACCGTGTCCCCGTGCACGCTGTCCACTGATGGACCCGTCAGGGACCCTGTAGAAATGGGAACCACGCTGTAACAACGTCTGTGGCCGCAGCGCGGGGGCTCTCAGGAGACGTCGGATGCCCACGCATGGGACAGTGGGACAGCTCCGGCTCCCCGGAGTCGCCCGGAGGTCGCATCCATGGCTTCACGCTTCGTGACCCTGACGTTGGGAACCCTGCTGCTCAGCGCCCTGCCCGCGGGGGCCAGGGAGCCGGCGGCTCGCGCCGCGGACGCGAAGGAGCTTCCTGCCGCGGACGAGACGCTCACCCTGAAGAAGGGCGCGAAGCAGGTGCTCACGGTGCCGGGGATGAGCCGCGTGGCGCTGGGCGACCCGTCCGTCGCGGACGTGAAGACGACCGGGAAGGACGGCGTGGAGGTCTCCGCGCTGGCGAAGGGGACCACCACGCTCATCATCTGGGGCGGCGACGGCAAGCGCCGCACGTACCGCATCGTGGTGGACGGCTAGCGTCCCCCCAGGCCCCGCGGCCTCACGGCTCCGACAGCAGGAACAGCGCGTGCGCGCTGGCGATGGGCCGCGTGCGGTCGTCCTGCCAGGCCTCCATGCGCACGTTGGCCACGCGCCGCCCCTGCCGCGTGATGAACGCCTTCGCGAAGGTGTCCTGCGCCTTGCCCGAGCGCAGGAAGTCCACCGTGGTGGAGATGACCTTGGGCACGCGCTCGGTGTCCGTCTGGAGCAGCAGCTCGAAGATGGCGCTCGACTCCAGGAGCGCCCCCAGCGTGCCGCCGTGCAGCGCGGGCAGGATGCTGTTGCCGATGAGGTGCGGCGCGTAGCGCATGCGGCAGAGCATCTCGCCGGCCAGGTTCTCCACCCCAATGCCCATGAAGCGCGTGTAGGGGATGGCGTCCGTGAGGCGCGGGTACTCGCGCGACTGGCGCACCTGGCGCACCAGGTCCGCGAGGGGAAGCGAAGGCGTGCTCATCAGCCCTCCACCCGCATGAAGGTGCCCTGCGACGAGGCCACCGGCGTCGCCGGGTCGCCCTGGTGCACCCGCGCGCGCACGAAGGCGACCATGCGGGTGACCTTGTAGCACTCGGCCTGCGCGGTCAGCGGCAGGCCCGGGCGCGCGGGGCGCAGGTAGTCGATTCTCAGGTCCAGCGTGACGATGGCCGCGAACGCGTTCAGCGCCGCCATCACCGCCGCGCCGCTCGCCGCGTCGATGAGCGTGGTCACCGCGCCGCCCGCCACCACCCCCGTCTCCGGGTTGCCGACGAGCACGTCCGCGTAGGGCATCACCACCGTCGCGTCCGTGGCCCCCACCGCCTCCAGGCGCAGCCCGAGCGCGTGGTTGTGGGGCACTGCCTCGGTGAACAGCACGGAGAGCGTCTCGCGCCGCCCCTCTGGATCCATGGGAAGACTGAAGTCCGACATGGGCTGGAGACAGTAGCAGATTCGGACCGCGCTGGGGGAACGCACCGCGGCACGCCGCGCCCAGGAACACGCCTGCCCGGCCGCGAGTTCACGGGCGCCCTGCGAGCCCGCGCATCCTGGCAGGATGCCGCGCCCCGCGTCTTCCCCGAGGACACTTCCGGTGAACCGACCCCTCTCCTCCCTCTGCTTCGCGCTGCTCGTCCCAGGCCTGCTCCTGGCGGCGCAGCCCCTGCCCAAGCCCGCCGGTGCGCCCGTGCCCGCACCCCCAGGGCAGGGCGAAGCGCCCCCGCGGGAACCGCCCAGGCCGCCTGCCCCCAAGGACACCGCGCGCGAGGCCGCCCGGGCGAGCGAGGGCGACGGCGGCACCCTGGCCCCCGTCGCCACCCCGGAGCCGCCGGACGCGAAGAAGGACGCGTGGAAGGTGGACGCGCCCCCGGGCGTGGCCAGCAGCCAGGTGCCCATCGACGTGCGCGAGGGCACGTGGATGAACGTGGACGTGAGCCCGCGCGGGGACGAAATCGTCTTCGACCTGTTGGGCGACCTCTACGCGCTGCCCATCGCGGGCGGCGAGGCGCGCGCGCTGACGTCCGGCGCCGCGTGGGACATGCAGCCGCGCTACAGCCCGGACGGGAGGTCCATCGCGTTCACCAGCGACCGGGGCGGCGGGGACAACGTCTGGGTGATGGACCGCGACGGCGGGAACCCGCGCGCGGTGACGCAGGAGAAGTTCCGCCTGCTCAACAGCCCGGCGTGGAGCCCGGACGGGCAGTTCCTGGTGGCGCGCAAGCACTTCACCGGCCGGCGCTCGCTGGGCGCGGGCGAGGTGTGGATGTACCACCGCGCGGGCGGCGAGGGCGTGAAGCTCACCGAGCGCGCCAACGACCAGAAGGACCTGGGCGAACCCGCGTTCTCCCCGGACGGCCGCTACGTCTACTTCAGCCAGGACGTCACGCCAGGCAAGTCGTTCGAGTACGACAAGGACCCGAACAAGGAGCTCTACGCCATCCAGCGGCTGGACCTGGACACGAAGGAGGTGGAGCCCTTCGTCACCGGCCCGGGCGGCTCCATCCGGCCCACGCCGTCGCGGGACGGCAAGCAGTTGGCGTTCGTGCGGCGCGTGCGCGGCAAGAGCGTGCTGTACGTGGCGGACGTGAAGTCCGGCGCGGAGCGGCCGCTGTATGACGGGCTCGACCGGGACATGCAGGAGACGTGGGCCATCCACGGCGTCTCCCCGGTGATGGCGTGGACGCCGGACAACAAGTCGCTGGTGTTCTGGGCGGGCGGGACGCTGCACCGCATCGACGTGGCGACGAAGAAGGTGACGCCCATCCCCTTCCACGTGAAGGGCGAGCGCACGGTGTTCGCGGCGGTGAAGGGCACGCGGTCCGTGGCGCCGGACCGCTTCGACGTGAAGATGCTGCGCTGGATGCAGGTGTCACCGGATGGCAGGAGGCTGGTGTACCAGGCGCTGGGCAAGCTGTACGTGAAGGACCTGCCGTCCGGGACGCCTCGGCGGCTGACGCGGCAGAACGAGCACCTGGAGTTCTACCCGTCGTTCTCCCGGGACGGACGCTCCATCGTCTACACGACGTGGGACGACGACGCGCTGGGCGCGGTGCGGGTGGTGGCGGCCACGGGCGGCGAGGGCCGCGTGGTGACGGCGCAGCCGGGCTTCTACGTGGAGCCCGCGCTCAGCCCGGACGGCAGGTGGGTGGTGTACCGGACCACGGGCGACGGCTACCTGATGCCGGGCACGTGGAGCCGGGAGACGGGGCTGTTCGTGGTGCCGTCCACCGGCGGGGGCGTGGCGCGCAAGCTGACGCGGGACGGGGAGCAGCCGCACTTCGGCGCGAAGTCGGACCGCGTGTACTTCCTGCACGTGGAGTCCAAGGACGTGGAGGACGTGCGCACGCTGCGCAGCATCGGGCTGGACGGGGGCGAGCCGCGCACGCACCTGACGAGCGGCGGCGCGCTGGAGATGCGCGTGTCGCCGGACGACCGGTGGGTGGCCTTCCGCGAGGACTTCAACGCCTACGTGACGCCCTTCGTGCGCGGTGCGAAGGAGGCGCGGGTGGGGCCGTCCACCAAGGCGATGCCGGTGACGCAGGTGAGCCGTGACGCGGGCGAGTACCTGCACTGGTCCGGCACGGACGCGCGGCTGTCGCTGCACTGGGCGCTGGGGTCCAGGCTCTACACGCGGGCGCTGAAGGACGCGTTCACGTTCATGGACGGCTCTCCCAAGGCGCTGCCGCCTCCGGAGGCGGACGGGGTGGACGTGGCGTTCTCCCAGAAGTCGGACGTGCCGGAGGGGACGCTGGCGCTGGTGGGCGGGCGGCTGGTCACGATGAAGGGCGAGCAGGTGGTGGAGGAGGGCGTGGTGGTGGTGAAGGGCAACCGCATCGTGGCGCTGGGCCCGGTGGGGAAGGTGAACGTGCCCGCGTCCGCGAAGGTGGTGGACGTGAAGGGCAAGACGCTGATGCCGGGCCTGATTGACGTGCACTGGCACGGGGCCATGGGCGTGGACGGGCTGATGCCGGAGCAGAGCTGGGTGCAGGCGGCGTCGCTGGCGTTCGGGGTGACGACGCTGCACGACCCGTCCAACCACTCGGAGACCATCTTCGCCGCCAGCGAGCTGGGCAAGGCGGGGATGCTGACGTCGCCGCGCATCTTCTCCACGGGCACCATCCTGTACGGCGCGGCGAGCGCGGACGCGCACGTGGAGATCGACACGCTGGACGACGCGCGCCGGCACCTGCGGCGGATGAAGGCGTTGGGCGCGTTCAGCGTGAAGAGCTACAACCAGCCCCGGCGCGACCAGCGGCAGAAGGTGCTCCAGGCGGCGCGCGAGCTGGACATGCTGGTGGTGCCCGAGGGCGGCTCGCTGCTCCAGCACAACCTGACCATGGTGGTGGACGGCCACACGGGGTTGGAGCACTCGCTGCCGGTGGCGCGCATCTACGACGACGTGCGCCAGCTCTGGAAGGGCACGCAGGTGGACTACACGCCGACGCTGGGCGTGGCCTACGGCGGGCTCATGGGGGAGAACTACTGGTACCAGAAGACGAACGTCTGGGAGGACTCGCGCCTGCTGTCGTTCGTGCCCCGGCGCGTGGTGGACGGGCGCTCCCGGCGCCGCGTGATGATCCCGGACGAGGAGTTCAACCACCAGAACGTGGCCCGCGCGGCGAAGGAGCTGAACGACCTGGGGGTGAGCGTGCAGTTGGGCGCGCACGGTCAGCGGGAGGGCCTGGCGGCGCACTGGGAGCTGGCGATGTTCGTGCAGGGCGGCATGACGCCGATGCAGGCCTTGCGCGTGGGCACGCTCAACGGCGCGCGCCACCTGGGCATGGACAAGGACCTGGGCTCGCTGGAGGTGGGGAAGCTGGCGGACCTGGTGGTGCTGGACAGGAACCCGCTGGAGGACATCTCGAACAGCCGCACGGTGCGCTACACGATGGTGAACGGCCGGCTGTACGACGCGAACACGCTGAACGAAGTGGGCACGCGGCAGCGCACGCGCGCGAAGTTCTACTTCGAGAAGGACGGCAACGAGGGCTGGAGCCCCCGGGCCACCACGCACGCCACGGAGCAGGTCTGCGATTAGGCCTCGCGCTGTCGTTGTGCGGAGCGCTCGCGGGCTGCGCAGGCGGCCCGCGACAGCTCCGTCAATCCCTGGGCCCTGGGCCCGGGCCGGGCTGCGTCAGCACGGTGGATTGCCAATGCAAGCGCGGCTCGGCGGCGGCGTGCGAGCAGGTGGAGTTGATGAAGCCGCCCCGGCCCCGGAAGCCGAACCCGCTGCCTCCACCTGGAGCGGGGGAGGAGACGCGGAAGGAGGAATCCGAGCGTGTCAGGAAGTCCTGCACCGACGATTACGTTCGCTGTGCTGATACAGGCGGAGACAGCAAGCCCGGACGCGTGAGGGGAGAAAGCCTTTGTGACTCTTGTCGGTCTTACTGTATGGCCAACGGGTTCTGGCCTGACGCTGTTTACACTTGGGATGGGAAGGCGCTGCCATGCTCACGAAAATGAAGAGAGCGTTCCCGGATCCGTCCTTTCGGGATCCGGCCTGGCGTGCCTTCAGTGAAGATGTATCGGAAGTGAGTGGCCTCGCGCCCAGGGACTGGCCCCGGTTCCGCGCGGGCCTCAAGCAGGTAGAGCGACGCCATGAGGGACGGGTGCCTGCGGCCCCTCTTCATCGATACATTGCCAAGACCGCTTTCTTCTGTGGGGCGCATTGGGGGCAAACGCCTCGGGTCGTGCGAGGCGCGTTGCGTGAACTCCTGAGGCATCCCCTGGAGACGATGATGTACTCGTACACGGCCGCGGAGTACTGGCAGTGGGCGCTCAAGGTCTCCCCCGAGGACCTTCCCGCCGCGGAGGCCATGCTCGCGGAGGTCCGCGAGTACCTGCCCACCCTGGACGACCACGAGCGCCGCAACACGGAAGGCCTGCTGGCCTTCCTGGAGCGCCAGCGCCGCTGAGCCCTCAGCGGGCCGTCGCGGCCACCTGGGCCAGGGCCTGTTGTATCTGCGGCAGCGCGTAGGGCTTGGGCAACACCACCACACCCAGCCACTGCTGCGGGTCTCCATCCAGCGCCGCGCGGCCGTGACCGGACGCGATGATGATGCGCATGGCGGGCCTGCGCAGCGCCACCTCGCGCGCCAGGTCCACGCCGGACATGCCCGGCAGCGTCACGTCCGTGAAGAGCACGTCGAAGCGCTCCGCCGCCAGCGCCACCCGCGCCTCCTCCGCGCTCGACACCGGCATCACCGCGTGCCCCAGCAGGCCCAGCAGCTCGCTGGCCGAAGCGCGGATGTCCTCGTCGTCCTCCACCAGCAGCACGTGCATCCGCCGCGCGGCCTCCTGCGTCGCCGCGGGCGGCTCCACGGCGCGCTCCGGCCACTGGAGCTTCGGCGTCGCCATCCGCTGCTGCCGCGGGTCCAGCAGCGCCCGCAGCTTGCGCGCCAGGTCCTCGCGCCGGTACGGCTTGGACAACAGGCTCACGCCCGGGTCCAACCGGCCGCCGTGCACGATGGCGTTCTCCGTGTAGCCGGACGTGAAGAGCACCTCGATGTCCGGCTGCAGCGCCTTCGCCTGCCGCGCCAGCTCCGGGCTGCGCACCGGCCCCGGCATCACCACGTCCGTGAAGAGCAGGTCCACCGCCACGCCGCTCTTCAGGATGGAGAGCGCGCTCTGCCCGTCCACCGCGCGCAGCACGCGGTAGCCCAGCTCCGTCAGCATCTCCACCACCGTGGCGCGCACCTCCGCGTCGTCCTCCACCGCGAGGATGGTCTCCTTCCCGCCCTCCACCGGCCCCACCACCACCTCCGTCACCGGCGCCTCCGGCTGGAAGGCGCGCGGCAGGTACACCTTCACCGTCGTGCCGTGCCCCAGCTCGCTGTAGAGCTTCACGTGCCCGCCGGACTGCTTCACGAAGCCGTACACCATGCTCAGCCCCAGGCCCGTGCCCCGGCCCTCCGGCTTCGTGGTGAAGAAGGGCTCGAACGCGCGCTCCAGCACCTCCTGCGTCATGCCCCCGCCCGTGTCCGACACCGCCAGCAGCACGTACGCCCCGGCCATCACCTCCGGGTGCGCCTGCGCGTAGTGGTCGTCCAGCGACGCGTTGCTCAGCTCCAGCGTCAGCTTCCCGGCGCCCCGCATCGCGTCCCGCGCGTTGATGGCCAGGTTGAGGATGACGTTCTCCAACTGGTGCGGATCCGCCAGCGTGTTCCACAGCCCGCCGCCGATGACCGTCTCCACCTCCACGTCCTCGCCCAGCGCGCGGCGCAAGAGGTCGTCCATGCCGCGCACCAGCCGGCCCAGGCTCAGGGAGCGCGGCTCCAGCGGCTGCCGCCGCGAGAACGCCAGCAACTGCCCGGACAGCCGGGCCCCGCGCTCCACCGCGCTCAGCGCGGACCGGACCCGGCTCAAGCCCCGCTCGTTGCCCGCCACGTCGCGCTGGAGCAGTTGCAGGTTGCCGCCCACCACCTGGAGCAGGTTGTTGAAGTCGTGCGCCACGCCGCCCGTGAGCTTGCCCACCGCCTCCATCTTCTGCGCCTGCCGGAGCTGCTCCTCCGTCTGCCGCTGCTCGGTGACGTCGCGCCCGCTGGCGTACAGCACGCCGTCCTCCGGCACCGGCACCGCCGTCCAGGAGATGCGCCGGTAGCCGCCGTGCTTGCACCGGTAGGCGCTCTCGAAGTTCAGCGTGGGCTGGCCTCCCGCCAGGCGGGACACCTCGTCGCGCGTGCGCGCGTGGTCCTCCGGGCGCTCCAGCCACTCCGACGTGCGGCCCAGCAGCTCCTCCTCCGTCCACCCCAGCATGCGCGTCCAGGCCGGGTTGACGCTGAGGAACCTCCCCTCCGACAGGCTCCCCACCACCAGCAGGTCCTGGGACACGTTCCACACGCGGTCCCGCTCCCGCGTGCGCTGCGCCACGCGCTGCTCCAGCGTCTCGTTGGCCTGCTTCAGGTCCGACACCGCCTTGAGGCGGGACAGCGTCGCCCACACGCGGTCGGCCACGTTGCGCGTCAGCTCGAGCTCCTCCGCCGTCCACGTGCGCGGCTGCACGTCGTGCAGGAACAGCACCGCCACGAACCGGCCGTGCTCCAGGAGCGGGATGTTGAACAGCGCCCGGATGCCCACCTGCTCCAGCGTGTCCGCGTGGGGCGCCGTGCGCGGGTCCGTCCGCACGTCCGGGATGGCCACGACCTCGCCCTTCAGCAGGTCCTCCAGGAAGACGCCGTAGTCGTGGAAGCGGTGCACGCCCTCCACGCGCGCCACGTCCGGCGAGGCCACCCAGTTCGGGTGCATCAGCACCCGCGCGTGCGCCGCGTCCACCGTGCCGTAGCCCGCGCGCGCCACGTCCAGCAGCCGCCCCACCACCTCCATGGCGAGCTGCGCGGCGGCGTCCGGGGACGGGGCCTCGCGCAGCCGGTCCGCCATCTCCAGCAGCGCCGTCTGCCGCAGCTCCGCCCGCTTGCGCGCGTCGATGTCCACCAGCACGCCGGGAAAGCGCAGCGGCGCGCCCCGCGCGGAGAGGTGGCAGTGGCCGCTGGCCTCCACCCACCGGTACTCGCCGTCGGCGCGGCGCACGCGGTACTCGGCGCGGTACGCACCGCCCGTCTCCAGCACGCGGGCGATGCGGCCCTCCACCCCGGGCCGGTCCTCCGGGTGGATGGCGGCCACGAACTGCGAGAGGGGCAGCCCTTCGCGCGCCCGCGCGGGGTCCAGTGAGAAGGAGTGCGCGAAGCGCTCGTCCGCGACGACGCGGTTGCCGGGCACGTCCCACACCCAGGTGCCAATCATGGCCTCGGCGTTCAGCGCCAACTGCACGCGCTCGTTCGCCTCGCGCAAGGCCTCGTCGGCCTGGTGGCGATCGGGGATGCCCACGAGGCCGGCGTCCCCACCCGAAGACGCCGGAGCGGGGTTCGTGTCAGCACCGTCATCCAGGCCCGCGGCGCGCAGCCGGAGTCGCAGACGTTCGACCTCGGCCCTCAAGGCCTGTTCCGTTTCGGAAGGGGGCGCGCTCATGAGCGGGGGGGACCGCGGGTCGGGGGGACGACCTCCAGCCGTGGCACTGTCGCCCGGGTCCTCCGGGGCGGGCAACGGAGAATTCCGAAGGAGTCATTCCTCCGGAACCGGAGCATCCTCCCCGGCGTTGGCGTCCGTTCCCGTCCGGTCCCGCAGCAACACCCGAGGGCTCGCCGCCAGTCCGTCGTGCCAGCGCGCGAGCCCCTCCGTCCCGTCGCCTTGACGCAGGGCAGCCAGGGCGCCCGGGTGCCCAAGGCCTGGGAATACAGCGCGCGGCGGCGTGTCCAGGGGCTCCGGAAACGGGCGGACGTCACGGGTTACCCAGGCACGGTGCGCGCCATGGGACGTCCCGCGTCGCGGAGGATCGTGAACACTCACATCACCCGCGGGTCGCAATGCTCACTTCCCGCCTTGACGCTGCCAGGAATTTCTTTAAAGAATGCACGCACGTCCTCTTCTTCTTGGAAGATGGCGTATGTACCGGGCCTCGCGTTCCCCAACCGCGGAACCGGTGCGTGACGTCCCAGTTGAGCCCCGCGCGCCGCGTTCCCCCTCTCGGCGCGCGGTGGCCCCTGGGACTTCCACCCCGCCTCTCACCACTCAGCAGGTCCCTTCGAGGATTCGAGTGTCCACGTCCACCTTCGTCCTGCCCCTCTCGCTGGCCCTGCGGCTGCTCACCTCGGCGTCGCCTTCCCCCCAGAACACGGCGACCGCGCCCTCCCAGGAGCCCGCGCCGAAGTCCCCGGCCACCTCGTCGGTGAAGGCCACGCCCCCGGCCGTGTCCAGGCTGAGCGCCGCGCAGCAGGCCACGGCGGCGAAGCTGGTGGGGCCCGCGCTCGCGGAAGGCCATGCGTACGCGCGGCTGGCGGAGCTGACGGACGGCATCGGGCCGCGCCTGTCCGGCTCCGAGTCCGCGGAGGCCGCGGTGCAGTGGGCCTTGCGCTCGTTCCAGGCGGATGGGGTGAAGGCGTGGAAGGAGCCGGTGAAGGTGCCGCGCTGGGTGCGGGGCGAGGAGCACGGCGAAATCCTCGCCTCCGCGCGCACGCGCGGCCTGCCGCTGACGCTGCTGGCCCTGGGCGGCAGCGCGCCCACGCCGCCGGAGGGCATCACGGCGGAGGTGGTGGAGGTGGGCTCGCTGGAGGAGCTGGCGGCGCTGGGTGACACGGTGAAGGGCCGCATCGTGTTCTTCAACCACACCATGGCGGAGCCCTCCGACTACGGCCGCTTCGCGGGGCTGCGCGGCCGGGGTCCGGCGGCGGCGGCGAAGCAGGGCGCGGTGGCCGCGCTGGTGCGCTCGCTGGCCACGGCGTCGCTGAGCTCGCCGCACACGGGGTCCACGCGCTTCGAGGAAGGCGGCCCGCGCCTGCCCGCGGCGGCGGTGTCGGTGGAGGACGCGCTCACGCTGCACCGGATGCTCCAGGGCGGGGCGGTGAAGGTGCGGCTGGTGCTGGGGTGCTCGGAGCTGCCGGACGCGGACTCGGCCAACGTGGTGGCGGAGGTGCGGGGCCGCGAGAAGCCGGACGAGGTGGTGCTCCTGGGCGCGCACCTGGACTCGTGGGACGTGGGCACGGGCGCGCACGACGACGGCGCGGGCGTGGTGATGGTGATGGAGGCCGCGCGGCTCATCGCGAAGCTGCCCCAGGCCCCCCGGCGCACGGTGCGCGTGGTGCTGTTCATGAACGAGGAGAACGGGCTGCGCGGCGCCCGCGCGTACGCGGAGGCGCACGCGAAGGAGCTGCCCCGGCACGTGGCCGCCATCGAGATGGACGCGGGCGGAGGGCGGCCCCTGGGCGTGAGCCTGCACGCGGGGCCGGGCGGTGAGACATTGCTGGGGCCCTGGCTGGCGCCGCTGGAGGGGCTGGGCGCGGCGAAGTTCCTGGTGGGGCACGCGACGGGCGCGGACCTGAGCCCCATGGAGCCCGCGCACGTGCCCTTCGTGGGCGTGCGGGTGGACAGCAGCCGCTACTTCGACGTGCACCACTCCATGGCGGACACGCTGGACAAGGTGGACCCCCAGGACCTGGCGCGCAGCACCGCCGCGGTGACGTGGATGGCGTACGCGCTGGCGGAGTCGCCGGGCGTGCTCGCGCGCCCCACCGCGCCGGAGTCGGACCTGCCGCCGCCGCCGAAGAAGTAGGCCGCGGCTCAGGCCTCCGCCGGGGCCTTGCGCGGACCGCCCTTGCGCAGCGGCAGCTCCGGCAGGAGCAGCGTGACGAGCAGGGCCGCCAGCGTGACGAAGATGGCGAAGCGGTACACGGCCCTCGTCGCGCGGGTGAAGGACTCCTTCAGCGCGCGCTCCACGCGGTCCACGGTGGACAGCGCGCGGGCCTCGTCCGCGTCCACGCGGGCGCGGGCCTCGGGCCCTTCCGCCAGGGCCTGCCGCCGCTCCTCGGCGAAGCCCTCCCGCAGCTTCGCCTTCACCTGCTCCGGCTGGAACGGCTGCCCCTGCGGCGCGCCCTCTCCTCCGCCCGGGCCCGCGGGCGCGGACGCGTGCAGCTCCCGTTGCACGTCCGGAGGCAGCCCGCGCGTGGCCTGCTGCGTGCGCGCGAGCATCTCCCGGCCCAGCGTGCCCGCGAACACCGTGCCCAGCAGCGCCACGCCCACCGTCATGCCCAACTGCCGGAAGAACGTCGTCGCGGACGTGGCCACGCCGATGCGCTGGGGCGGCACGGAGTTCTGCACGGCCACGGTGTAGAGCGGGATGGACGGGCCCAGGCCCAGGCCCACCAGCACCATCTTCACCGTGACCTCGGCCTGGCTGGAGTCCGGTGTCAGCGTGAAGGCCATCACCGCGAAGCCGCCCATGAGGAACAGGAGCGCGCCCACCATCAGCGCCTTGTAGCGGCCCATCCGGGACACCCACTGCCCGGACAGCACGTTGCCCGCCACCACGCCCAGCGTCAGCGGCGTCAGCGTCAGCCCGGAGTGCGTCGCGGACAGCCCCACCACGTTCACCATGAACAGCGGCAGGAAGGTGACGGACGCCAGGAACACCGCGCCAATGATGAACACCGCCGCGTTGCCCGCGGTGAACGCGCGCACGCGGAACAGCGACGGCTCCAGCAGCGGCTCCTTCGCGCGGCGCTCCCGCCACACGAACAGCCCCAGCCCCACCGCGGACAGCGCGAACAGTCCAATGATGGGCGCGGAGCCCCACGCGAACCCGCCCGCCCGGGGCGCCGCCGCGCCGTGCCCCAGGCTGAGCGCGAGCAGCAGCGGCACCACGCCCACCGCCAGCGCCACCGCCCCCCACACGTCCAGCTTCCCGCCGTGCACGCCCTCCGGCTTGAGCGGCGGCATGCGCAGGAGGATGAGCGCCAGCGCGAGCGCGCCCACCGGCAGGTTGATGAAGAACACCCAGTGCCAGCCCAGCGAGTCGGTGATGAAGCCGCCGGCCAGCGGGCCAATGACGCTGGACAGGCCGAACACCGCGCCGAACAGGCCCTGGTACTTGCCCCGCTCGCGCGGCGGGAACAGGTCCGCCACCACCGCCAGCGCACCGGTGAAGAGCGCCGCGCTGCCCAGCCCCTGCACCGCGCGGCACAGGATGAGCGTGAGCGTGGAGCGGGACGCGCCGCACAGGAAGCTGCCGGTGAGGAACACGGCGATGCCCGCCACCAGCACCGCGCGGCGGCCCAGCAGGTCGGACAGCTTGCCCCACACGGGCACCATCATCGTGGACGCCACCAGGTACGCGGTGGTGAGCCACGGGTAGTGCTCCGGCGCGATGTGCAGGTCCGCCTGGATGGTGGGCCCCGCCGTGGCCACGATGGTCTGATCCAACGCCGCCAGCAGCAGCCCCAGCAGCGCGCCCGCCAGCGTGAAGGCCTTCTGGGAACGGCTGAACCGCTCGGACGCCGGTGCGGCGCGGGGGTCCGGGGCGGTGTCGGCGGCGGTGTCGGCCATGGCTCGGGCACGCGGCGCGTGCGTTCGCGCGAATCTGGGGACGGCGGCGGGGGCTGGCCACGTCCGCCTGCCCGGCTGCTCTCCGTCCGGAAGGCAGCGCGCCGTCGGGCAGCCATCGGATGTACCGTTCATCCGGCAAGGGCCTTTCGGGGAACGGGGCGCGCGGACCTATCCTGCGCGCCCCTTCATGCCGGACGTCGAACGCACCGGGGACGCGTCCTGCCCAGGAGTGAACATGCGGATCCGTGGAGCGCTCGCCTGCGCCGTGATGATGTTCCTGACGGCGGGCTGCAAGGACGACCCGAAGCCCCAGCCCGACGCGGGGGTCCCGGACGCGGGCCCCCAGGACGACGCGGGCACCTCCGGGCCCACCCTCTCCGAGACGCCACGCTGGGAAGTGGAGGGCGATGGCCTGGACCCGAAGGAGTGCTTCGGCCGGGGCGTGGCGCTGGGCGACCTCAACGGCGATGACCGCCAGGACCTGGTGGTGATTTCACCGCCGTGCACCAGCGGCCCCACCAACCCGGGCCGCGTGATGGTGTACCCCGGAGACGCGCCCTACTTCTCCAAGACGCCCGTCACCTCCAGGCTGTCGTGGGTGCACCCCAGCCCGCGCACGTCCGGCTACCAGATGACGGTGGGCACGGGCGACGTGGACGGGGACGCCTACACGGACGTGGTGGTGAAGAGCTACTAC
Source organism: Corallococcus sp. AS-1-12 (assembly GCF_020036995.1). Classification (NCBI taxonomy): domain Bacteria; kingdom Pseudomonadati; phylum Myxococcota; class Myxococcia; order Myxococcales; family Myxococcaceae; genus Corallococcus; species Corallococcus sp. AS-1-12. Next base: position 45,273 of record NZ_JAIQDD010000041.1, read on the forward strand.
GGCGTCAGCGTCTTCCAGGGCGGGCCGGACCTGTCCCAGGTGTTCGCGCAGCCGGTGTTCCGCGTGCCGGACACCACGACCACGCGCTTCGGCAGCGCGCGGCTGCTGGACATGGATGGCGACGGGCTGGACGACCTCGTCGTCTCCACCTTCAACGGCAGCACCACCCTCTACCGGGCGACACCGGGGGGAGCGGAAGGCCCCTTCACCAACGTGCGCGTGCTGTCCGGCTACGCGCAGCCCGCGGGGGACACGGACGGGGACGGCGCCCAGGACCTGCTCATCACCCTGTTCGACGCGGAGAACAGCCAGGGGCTCTTCCTGGGCTGCAAGGCGGACAGCACGCGCGTCTGTGATGGACCGCTCACCACGCAGCCGGTGTGGAGGGGCACGGCGGAGAGCGTGAGAGGGATTCCGGACCTGAGCGGGGATGGCCGCCCGGAGCTGCTCGCGGCGCTCCGGGGCAGCGTGCGCGTGCACCTGTCCGACGCCGCCGTCCAGGGCTACTCCGCCACGCCCGTGTGGACGCTGATGGACGACCCGGCCTTCCCCAGCGTGGCCGCGCAGAGCCTCGCCGTGGGCGCCATGGCGGAGGGGAGCAGGGGCCAGGACTTCGTGCTCACCTCGCTGGGGCGCGTGTACCTCTTCCGCCCCACGCAGGACGTGTCCGGTCCGCTGGAGCCGGTGTGGTCGTGGCCGCGCGCCAACCGCCTCCTGCCCCAGACGATGCTGGGCTTCACCCTGCCCGGCGTGGCGCGCCCCGGCGACCTGGATGGGGACGGCTACGACGACCTGGTGGTGGGGCTCTCGCAGGAGAACGACGGCACGCGCGCCCCGGGCCGGGTGCGGGTGTACGGCGGCGGCGCGGTGCCGGACTCGCCGGAGCCGGCGCCCGCGCTGATGCCCATGAAGACGTGCGGCCTCCAGGTGGATCCGGTCAACGGCAAGCCGGACCTCACGGTGGACCGGGACGTCATCGCGCGCACGCTCTACATCGAGCGGCGCTCCTTCGCGGCGGACGCGTGCGAGGTGCGTGAGGGCTGCGTGCCCGCGGGCGGGGAGCGGCGCCTGCTGCGCTTCACCACCTCCATCATGAACATGGGCACCGCGCCCGCGGTGGTGCCCTCACCGGAGGAGCGGCCGGACCTCTTCGTCTACGACGAGTGCCACCAGCACCACCACCTGGTGGACTTCGCCGGCTACGACCTGAAGGACGCCTCCGGCACCTCCCTGTCCGTGGGGCGCAAGCAGGGCTTCTACATGGTGGACTTCACGCAGTACTGCGCGGACGGCACGCCGTTCGCCTGGTACGACCCGGGCACGGGCATCTCGCCGGGCTGGTCGGACGTCTACACGGCGGACACCACCTGCCAGTGGCTGGACGTCACGGACACCCCGGACGGCGAATACACCGTGCGCGTGGGCGTGGACGAGAACCACATCCTCGACGAGGCCGACGTGCTCCCCAACGAGGCCACCGTCAGGGTGCGCCTGGAGGGGGACACCGTGACCGTGCTGCCCTGACGTCAACGGGCGGACCGCGCGCATCGTTTCTCCGCGAAGGGGCTCCTGGAGACAGGGCCGGTGGAAGGCCCGCCAGCCCATTCCCGGGGGAGCGACACGATGTGGATGCGATTCGCGCGGTCCTGCGCGGTGGTGGGACTCGTGGCCCTGACGGGCTGCAAGGACGACGGCCCGAAGCCCCAGCCGGACGCGGGCCCGGGGGATGACGGCGGCACCTCCGCCGGTCCCACCCTCTCCGAGTCGCCGCGCTGGCAGGTGACCGGCGACGGCCTGAACCCCCGCGAGTGCTTCGGCCGCACCGTGGCGCTGGGCGACGTCAACGGCGACGGGCGCAAGGACCTGCTGGTGACGTCCGCGCCCTGCTCCAGCCTCCAGACGGAGCCCGGCCGCGTGATGGTGTACGCGGGCGAGGCGCGCGACTTCTCGAAGACGCCCGTCACCACGACGCTGACGTGGGTGCACCCCAGCCCCCGCGCCTCCAGCTCCAAGATGACGGTGAGCACGGGCGACATCGACGGGGACGCGTACGCGGACGTGCTCGTCGCCACCGGCTTCGGCGTCAGCGTCTTCCGGGGCGGGCCGGACCTGTCCCAGGTGCTGACGCAGCCGGTGTTCCGCGCGCCGGACTCCGCCACCCTGCGCTTCACCTCCGCGCGGCTGCTGGACCTGGACGGGGACGGCAAGGACGAACTCGCCGTCTCCACGCTCGACGGAAGCCTCACCGTGTACCGGGCGACGCCGGGAGCACCGCAGGGCGCCTTCACCGCCGTGCGCACGCTGACCGGCGTCCCCAACCCCGCGGGCGACGCCGACGGGGACGGGGTCCAGGACCTGGCCGTGACCCACGACGACTTCACGGTGGAGCTCTTCCTGGGCTGCAAGGCGGGCAGCCCCCATGTCTGTGAAGGGCCGCTCACGGTCCAGCCCGTGTGGACGGGCCAGGCCGAGCTGTTCGCCGCGCTGCCCGACCTGAACGGCGACGGCCGCTCGGAGGCGCTGCTGCTGGTGGACGGCAGCCAGCGCCTGCACCTGTCCGACGCCGCGGGCCCGGGCTACGCGCCGCGGGCCACCTGGCAGCCCATGGACGACGCGGCCTTCCCGCTCTTCGGACAGGCCTTCATCACCTTCAGCAAGACCGTCGTCCCCGTGGGCTCCATGGTGGAGGGCGGCACCGGCCGCGACTTCGCCATCGGCGCCGTCGGCCGCGTGTACCTCTTCCGCCCCACCGCGAACGTGTCCGGCCCGCTGGAGCCGGCGTGGGCGTGGCCGCGCGCCAACCGGCTCGACCCCCGCACGTCGCTCGGCACCGACTACCTGGGCATGGCCTCCGCGGGCGACCTGGACGGGGACGGGTACGACGACCTGGTGGTGGGCGTGTCCCGGGCACTCGGCGGCACGCCCGCGGGAGGCGGCGGCGACTCCACCCTGGGCCGGGTGATGGTGTTCGGCGGTGGCGCGGTGCCGGACTCGCCGGAGCCCGCGCCCGCGCTGGCGCCCACGCGGACGTGCGGCCTCCAGGTGGACCCCGTCAACGGCAAGCCGGACCTGACGGTGGACCGGGACGTCCTCGCGCGCACGCTCTACATCGACCGGCGCTCCTTCACGGCGGACGCGTGCGAGGTGCGCGAGGGCTGCGTGCCCGCGGGCGGCGAGCGGCGCCTGCTGCGCTTCTCCACCTCCATCATGAACATGGGCTCGGGCCCGCTGGTGGTGCCTTCACCGGAGGAGCGGCCGGAGCTCTACGTCTACGACGAGTGCCACCAGCACCACCACCTGACGGACTTCGCCGGCTACGACCTGAAGGACGCGGCGGGCAACGTCACGTCGGTGGGGCGCAAGCAGGGCTTCTTCATGCTCGACTTCACCCAGTACTGCGCGGACGGGGAGCCGTACAGTTGGTACGACCCGCGGCAGGGCATCACGCCCGGCTGGTCGGACGTCTACAGCGCGAACCTGCCCTGCCAGTGGCTGGACGTCACCGACGCCCCGGACGGCGAGTACACCGTGCGCGTGGGCGTGGACGAAAACCACATCGTGGACGAGGCCGACGTGCTCCCCAACGAGGTCACCGTCAAGGTGCGCCTGACGGGGGACTCGGTGACCGTGCTGCCCTGAAACGGGAAAATCCCGCCGCGGGAGGCCGTCCGGTGAAGGCCGCGTGCAATGGGCGGCCCTCCTGGGCGTAGAGTGCCTGACGCGGCCCGTCCGCCGGGGACCCTCCCGGTGTGCGCCAGGCCGCGCGGCTTCCAGCGTGAAGGGGTGGTTTCGTGAACTTCCGGGTCGACGTGTGGGAGGGCGCGCGCATCGCGCTGACCTCGCTGCGCTCCAACCGGCTGCGGACGGTGCTCACCACGGTGGGCATCGGCGTGGGCGTGTGCACCCTGCTGGCCATCGTCGGCATCATCCAGGGGCTGAACAGCTCGTTCGCGGACCAGCTCAGCAAGATCGGCTCCAACACGCTGCAGGTGTCCAAGTTCCCCTGGGTGATGAACGGGGACTGGTGGGCGTACCGCAACCGCAAGAAGCTCTCGCTGGACCTGGTGGAGCCCATGCGCGCCGCCTCCGAGCACGTGCTCGCGGTGGCCCCCATGATGTTCGTCAACGCGGAGGTGGCCTTCCAGAACCGGAAGCTCGCCTCCGTGCAGACCATGGGCACCAGCCCCGACTATGCGATGACGTCCTCCGTGGAGATGGGGCAGGGGCGCTTCCTCACGCAGGCGGACGTGGACAACCGCTCCGCCGTCGCGGTGATTGGCGCGGAGGTGGGCAAGGTGCTCTTCCCGGGCATCAACCCGGTGGGCCACCGCATCCTCGTGGACCGCCGCCCCTACCGCGTCGCGGGCGTCATCGTGGAGCGCGGCACGCTGCTGGGGCAGAACGTGGACCTGGTGGTGATGCTGCCGTACACCGCGTTCCAGGGGCACTTCGGCACCCAGCGCGACGTGACCCTGGTGCTCGCGGTGGACCAGCAGGAGAACGTCCCCCGCGTGCAGGACCGGCTCACGGAGACGCTGCGCCGCGAGCGCAACACCAAGCCCGGCGCGCCGGACGACTTCGCCATCAACCGGCCGGACCAACTGGCCAACATGTACGCGCAGCTCACCGGCGCGCTCTACGGCGCGGCCACCGGCGTCGGGCTCATCACGCTCTTGGTGGGCGGCATCGGCATCATGAACATCATGCTGGTGTCCGTGCGCGAGCGGACCCGTGAGATTGGCGTGCGGCGGGCGCTGGGCGCGCGCAAGCACACCATCATCCTCCAGTTCCTCATGGAGGCCGCCAGCGTGTCCGCGGTGGGCGGCGCCATGGGCACCGCGGTGGGCATGGGGCTCGCGTGGCTGGTGAACTACCTCACGCCCCTGGCGGCGGCGGTGCAGCCCATGACGGTGGTGCTGGGCGTGGGCTTCTCCGCGGTGGTGGGCCTGCTGTTCGGCATCTGGCCGGCGGCGCGCGCCGCGAACCTGGACCCCGTGGAAGCGCTCCGCCACGACTAGGCGAGCGCGGGAGACCTGACCATGTGGATGGCTTTCTGGGACACGGTGCGGCTGGCGTTCGGCACGTTCCGTTCCAACCCCCTGCGCTCCTTCCTCACGCTCCTGGGCATCGTCATCGGCGTCACCACCGTGGTGTCCATGATGGCCCTCATCGAGGGCCTGAGGAACCAGGTGAACGACCAGATGTCGGAGCTGGGCAGCGACTGCTTCCAGGTGCAGCGGCTGCCCTTCGGCCAGGGCGAGCTGTCCGTCGCGGAGCTCGCGCGCCGGCCGCGCTTCACCTACGCGGACCTGGACGCCATCCGCACGCAGCCCTCCATCTCGCAGGCCGCCGGCGAGGACTCCAAGGGCGGCCAGAAGGCCTCCACCGCCGACCGCGAGTCGCGCCCCAACGTGAACGTCTGGGCGGGCACGGCGGAGTACTTCAACACCAACTCGGTGAGCCTCGCGACGGGGCGGCCCTTCACGGACGCGGAGTTCGTGGACGGCCGGCGCGTGGCGGTGATTGGCCAGGACCTGGCGGACACGCTGTGGCCCGGGCTGGATCCGCTGAACCGCGAGTTCCGCCTCCTGGGCCGCACCTTCCAGGTGGTGGGCACGCTCAAGCGCCGGGGCGGGTTCCTGGGCGGCGGCAGCCAGGACAACCAGGCCATGATCCCGCTGTCCACCTTCGCGTCCATGTTCGGCGTGCGCGACTTCCGCATCAGCATCCAGGCGAAGTCCCCGGAGGTGCTCCAGCGGGCCCAGGACGAGGTGACGCTGCTCATGCGCCGCCGCCACGGGCTCAAGCCGGACGAACCGGACGACTTCTTCCTCTACAACAATGCGTCCGCCACGCAGATGTTCAACAACCTCTCCGCGGCGGTGTCCGCGGCCAGCTTCGGCGTGTGCATCCTGTCGCTGCTGGTGGGCGGCATCGGCATCCTGAACATCATGCTGGTCGCCGTGACGGAGCGGACGCGGGAGATTGGCATCCGCAAGGCGCTGGGGGCCAAGCGCTACCGCATCCTCGCGCAGTTCGCGCTGGAGGCGGTGGTGCTGTCGCTGGTGGGCGGCGCGGTGGGCGTGGCGCTGGGCGTGGGCCTGGCGCACCTGGCGCGCTGGATGATCAACCTGCCCACGGAGGTCCCCATGTGGTCCGTCGTGGTGTCGCTGGTGATGAGCTGCGGCGTGGGCCTGGGGTTCGGCATCTACCCGGCGGCGCGCGCGGCGAAGCTGGACCCCGTGGAGGCGATGCGCACGGAGTAGCACGCGCGCCGCTTCGCGCATGAAGAAGGCCCCGACCCGGCATGAAGCGGGTGGGGCCTTTTTTCATCACGGTCGTGGCCTGCCTGGGACTACGGGCAGGGGTACGAACAGGTGATCTGCCCGGTGATGGGGTTCTTGAAACACGTGGGCGTGCAGTCCTGCGCATCGGCGGAGGACGGCGTGGCGGCGATGCCCAGGCCCATCACGGTGGCGGCGGCGGCGAGGACGAAGGCGATGCGACGGACGTTCTTGCGAGCCTGCATGGTGTCGTCTCCCTGCTGTGGTGTTGGCGCTGCACGGAGCACTCTAGGGACCGGGGCTGACAACGCCACTGGTGAGATTGCAGTCACGCGTGCACGCGCGGAGGGCGGGGTGCCGAGGCGCCGCACGCGGGAAGAAAATTGAAACTCCGATGCGGCGAAACAACGCGTCAACGCCTGGGAGTAGGGGTGCGACTCCACTGATAGCCCACCGTCGCGCCGCTGCCGATGAGCGAGAACGCGAGGTAGCTGCGCAGGAACTCCAGCCGTTCGCTGGAGCCGGCCAGGTGGCGCAGGCCTTCATGCGCGGCGAGCCCCAGCAGCATTCCCACGGTCGCGCCGCCGAGCGCGCCCAGGTACGCGCGGCCGCGATCCACGCTGTCACCGAACGCGATTTCACCCATGCCCCAGGTGCCGAGCGCGGCGACGGGCGGAGTGACGACCATGGCGGCGCCGAACGCGCCCACCTCCAGTTCCATCCACCGTCCTTGCGGATAGGAGGGATGCACGAAGAGGAAGCGTCCCGGGAGCGACGCGAGCAAGGTGCCCGCGGCGGCCTCGGCGGCGGTGGCGCCCAGGCGGGTGTCACCGCCCACGCGGGTCGCGGCCCAGACGGAGCCCAGGGGCAGCAGCGTGACCCCGCCATGAGCGGCCCAGGTGCCAGCGGACAAAGGGGCCTCCGTGTAGGGCTCGCCGTGCGGAATGAAGGGCCGCAGCGGGCGCGGCGCCAAGGCAGGAGGCGGAGGATCCGCGTCCAGCAACGGCGCATCCAGGACAGTGGGCCTCAGCGGAGGCGGAGCAGGCTCCGGCGCGGAGGACTCAGGAGGCTCCGAGGGCGAAGCGGAGGACGCGGGCGCGTCCGCGCGAGGTGCGGATGGAACCTCTCCGTCGGGAGGAACCTCTCGCGGTCCCATCGGGGTGGCCACGGCCGATGCCCCCAGCAGGACCCATGACAGGAGCGCCCCGCGCGTTGCCGCCATCCCCCGTCGCCCCATGCCGTGTCCGCGCTCCCGGTGTGTTCGCCGTGAGCCCCAGCAGTGCGCATGCGGCGCATCCAGCACCACCGGCCTTGGGTGTCACGGGGCCCAACCGTCGGCGGGTGGACGGTGTCCATGTCCATCCACGCGCTTCCGCCACTCGGAGACACACGGCGGATGCGGAAGGGCGGGGGCTGCCCTAGCTTCCGTGCCGTGCGGCTGGTCTGGCCCATCCTGCTCACCCTGCTCGCCGCGGGGTGCACCTACCCGAACCACCGACAGGACCTGCTCCTGCGCGCGTTGCCGGAGGACCCGGCATCGAGGGAACTCGCCATCGAGCAGACGATGGGCGTCCCGATGGAGCCCGGCAACGGCGTGGAGCTGGTGCAGAACGGCCAGGTCTTCGACGTCATCGAGGAGGAGATCCGCGCCGCGCGCTCCAGCATCCACATCGCCAGCTACATCTGGCGTCCGGGCATCCCGTCGGACCGGCTCCTCATCGCGCTGCGAGAGCGGGCCCCGGGCGTGCAGTGCCGGATCATCGTGGATCCGCTGGGCAGCGTGAACTTCGAGGTCGTGGCCCCGGTGCTCGCGGACGCCGGCTGTGACGTGCGCATCTACCGTCCCTACCAGGGCGCGGTGACGTCCCTGGACGCGGTGCGGATCCGCGCGCGCATGCACCGCAAGATGGTCATCCGCGACGGCGAGGTCGCGCTGACCGGCGGCTTCGGCATCTGGCGCAGTTGGCTGGGCAACGGCGACGCGGCGGAGACCTGGCGCGACACCAACATCCGCGTGCGAGGCCCCGTCGTGCGAGGCATGCAGCTCGCTTTCGCGCAGAACTGGCAGGAATCCGGCGGCCCCTTCCTGCCCCCGGAGTCCTTCCCGGAGCTCGCGCCCGCGGGCAACGCGAGGGCCCTCTTCGTGGCCAGCACCGGGCATCGCTTCCTGTCGGAAGCCACGAAGATGTGGCTGCTGTCCATCGCGTCCGCGAAGCACCGGCTGTGGATCGCCAACTCGTACTTCATCCCGTCGGAGGCCATCAGCGACATGCTCATCCTCAAGGCGCGCGAGGGTGTGGACGTGCGAGTGCTGGTGCCGGGCCGCTACCACGACGTGAAGCCCGTGCTCAACGCGCAGCGGGCGTCCTACGCACGGCTCCTGGAGGCCGGCGTGCGCATCTACGAGTATGAAATCTCGATGATGCACTCCAAGACGCTGGTCGCGGACGACACGCTGAGCGTCGTGGGCTCCACCAACCTGGATCCGCTGGCGCTCAGCCACACCGACGAGGCCTCGGTGATGGTGGAGGACCCGGTGCTGGCGGAGGAGCTGGCGAAGTCCTTCGAGGTGGACCTCACGCACTCGGCGGAGGTCCACTGGCAGGGCTGGAAGCGGCGGGGCCTGCTTCAGCGGCTGGGAGAGCAGTTGCCGTGGCTCATCGGCGACTTCCTATGAGCTGACGCGTGCGGCGCGAACGGACCCGCAGCCGGGCGCCCGCGGACATGCGGGGCAGGGGACCCGCTTCCAGGAGCCACGGCGGCGCCACGTCGCGCAGCGCGGCCAGGTACGCGGGAGAGCGCATGGGCGGGCACACCAGCACCGCCTTCACGAACTCCTCGGGTGGCGCGTAGCCGTGCGCATCCACGGAGTGCACCATCATCGACGGGGCGATGTAGAGCCGGTCATCCGCGGGGACGAAGAGGTTGCTGGTGCCCAGCTTCACGCGAGGGCCCTCTTCCAGCTCGAAGGTGCGGGGCCCCTCCGTGAACCGGCACAGGCCGCAGGCGTGCCACCCGAGCGAACGCCGGGGCTGCCACGGGTCCTCCAGCAGCTCCATCAGCCGCATCACGAAGCGCCGTGACACATGGCCGCGCGGATACGGGTGCAGGTGGTCGATCCACCCGACCGCGAGCACGGGCCTACCGCCCTCGCCGGGGTCGGAACACGGGGTGAGGTCTTCGAACCAGGCCATGAGGCCGGAAAGCGTCTCACCGGGCTCGGCGTGGGGGCAAGCCAGCGCCCGGCTCCTGTGCGGCTGCCTGACAGGCTGCCAGGCGCGCGGTGCGGGAAGGCAGGCAGGGCCGGGTCGCGTTGGTCTCTTCATGCCTTCGATTCGACCGTTCCGAGCCGCCGCCCTGTTGTCGCTGACCGTGGCCCTGCCGGTGTACGCGGCCGGGCCCGCCGTATGGGGCGAGGGGATGATGGTGAAGGTGCGGCCGGGGACCGCCGCCCGGAGCGCCACCGAGGTGCGGCTCACCGCCGCGCGCAACGAGTTCGTCTCCTTCCAGGTCGCGCTGCACGGCGGCGACGCGGGGCTGAAGGGCGTGCGCGCGAAGCTGCCCGCGCTGGAGGGTCCGGGCTCCACGGCGCTGACGGGACCGGACGTGACGCTGTACCGGCAGGCGCTGGTCACCACGAAGCAGGCGTCGGTGGCGGGAGAGCCGGTGGGGGCGTGGCCGGACGGGCTGGTGCCGGACACGGATGAAATCGCCGGTGAGACGCGAAGGGCCTTCCCCTTCGACGTGCCGGCGAAGGAGGCGCGGGCCCTCTGGGTGGACGTGCACGTGCCGGAGGACGCGCCGCCCGGGGACTACGCGGGCACGGTGACGGTGGAAGCGGACGGAGGCTTCCAGCGGCAGGTGACGGCGAGGCTGACGGTGGTGGACGCGGTGTTGCCGAGCACGTCCTCGCTGTCGTCCGCGTTCCTGCTCTGGCCGCCGCACGTGTGCCGCGCGCACACGGGCCGCGAGGATTGCACGCCGGAGGAATTGCAGCCGCTGCTCACGCGCTACCAGCGCATGGCATTGGAGCACCGCTTCACGCTCTCCAGCCTCTTCCCGCGCAAGCCATGGCCGCCGGAGTGGAGCCGCTTCGACGCGACGTGGGGGCCGTACCTGGAGGGCACCGCGCCCAACCGGCTGCAAGGCGCGAGGATGACGAGCCTGGAGTACGTGGGACCGCTCGACGCGGCGAACCTGAAGGACTTCACGGCGCACATGAAGCAGAAGGGCTGGCTGGACCGGGCCTACGTGCAGTTGGGGGACGAGCCGCCCTACGGCACGTCCTTCGAGCAGGTGCACGTGACAGGAGACCTGGTGCGCCAGGCGGCGCCCGGGCTGCGCACCCTCCTGACGACGAACTCGCGCGAGCTGAAGGCCCACGGCCTGGAGCACGCAGTGGACACGGCGGTGCCGCTGGTGAACCACCTGGACGGCACGGACGCGAACTTCCGGGGCGACCAGCGGGGGACGTACACGCACTTCCTGGAGCGTCCGGGAGCAGCGTTGTGGATGTATCAGAGCTGCATGAGCCACGGCTGTGCGTATGGGACCAACGCGCCGGAGAACAAGCCGGGCGCGGGCTGGCCGTCGTACATGCTGGACCGGTCCGCGGCGAAGGCGCGCGCGATGGAGTGGGTGACGTTCCTGCAGGGGGCGACGGGCGAACTCTACTACCAGACGGTGGGCATGCTCTCCACGGCGTGGAAGGACCAGTACCGCTTCAACGGCAACGGGGACGGGACGCTCTTCTACCCGGGCACGCCGGAGGCTATTGGCGGGAAGACGGACGTGCCGGTGGCATCGCTGAGGCTCAAGCTCATCCGTCAGGGCATGCAGGACTACGAGTGGCTCAAGGCGGTGGCTGACGCGGGAGACCCGGGCTTCGCGCGCAAGGTGGCCCGGGACCTGATCCCAGCCGCGTCGCGAGTAACCGACGACGGAGCCGCCTTCGACGCGGCAAGGCTGAAGCTCATCCAGCGTTACGAGGAGCTGACCGCGACCCAGACGCCGGACGCGGGAACGCAGCAGCCCCCGGCGGATGGAGGCAAGGAGCCCATGCCGGAAGAAGCCGCGGGAGGCCCCTCGAAGGGAACACCTGGCTCCACTTCAGACGTGACGCTGGACGCGCTCGATGACGCCCAGGCAGGAGGCTGCACCACGGGTGGAGGCGGAACGGCGGCGGTCGCGGGAGGCCTGGTGTTCGCGGCCTGGGCGCTCGGCGGGATGCGTCGTCGTCACGCTCGCGTAACGGTGCCCGCCCGCAGGAGGTAGGCGCGGAGAGGGCAGGCGAAGCGCGCCTGCCGCAACGCGCCAGGACCGTGCTCCCCCTGCCGGAGGCACAACGCGCGAACTTGTCCGACAGGAGGTCTGCGCGGAATAGCGAGGCCAGTTGGCCGGCTGCCAAGCGACAAGGGGGACAGGAGCTTCGA